>PHDQ01000338.1 GCA_002841025.1 Bacteroidetes bacterium HGW-Bacteroidetes-13
GATTTTTACGTGAAATACGGATTGAATGCGGTGGAAGGTGTGTCGGAAGTTGCTTCGGTGGGCGGTTATGTGCAAGAATATCAAATCGATGTGAATCCGGAAGCTTTAAAAGCTTACCGAATCGGTTTAGACAAAGTGGCTTCCGCAGTTAAAAACAGCAACCGTGACATTGGTGCACAAACGGTGGAAATCAACAAAGCAGAATATTTGGTTCGCGGTTTGGGTTACGTAAAATCGATTGAAGATTTAGAAAACGCAGTGGTGGCGGTCAACAGCAACATTCCCATTTTAATCAAAGATTTAGCCGTGGTTCACTTGGGTCCGGCTCCACGCCGTGGTGTGTTGGACAAAGGTGGTGCGGAGGTTGTGGGTGGCGTGGTCGTAGCTCGTTATGGTGCCAATCCGCTGGCTGTCATCAATCAGGTGAAAGAAAAAATCAAAGTACTCGCACCCGGCTTGCCGACCAAAGTATTGAAAGACGGAACCGTCAGCCGGGTTACCATCGTTCCCTTTTACGACCGCACCCAACTGATTCACGAAACCATCGGCACGCTGGAAACCGCACTTTCGCAT
Organism: Bacteroidetes bacterium HGW-Bacteroidetes-13; assembly: GCA_002841025.1. Classification (GTDB taxonomy): domain Bacteria; phylum Bacteroidota; class Bacteroidia; order Flavobacteriales; family Flavobacteriaceae; genus UM-FILTER-40-17. The sequence goes on from PHDQ01000338.1 coordinate 574, forward strand.
GAAATACTCATCAGTATTTTGGTGGTCATCGTGTTGGTGCTCAACCTGCGGGCGTCCATCTTGATATCGAGCTTGTTGCCCGTTGCCGTGCTGATGACTTTTGTGGTCATGCGCTATACCGGCATCGATGCCAATGTAGTCGCCCTTTCCGGAATCGCCATCGCCATTGGTGTGATGGTGGACGTGGGCATCGTGTTTGTCGAAAACATCATTAGGCATCTTGAACTGCCCGAAAACAAAGGCAAAAAAGGAAAAGCTTTACTCGAATTAATACACTGTTCAACCGTGGAAGTTTCCGGTGCCATCACCACGGCTTTGGCAACAACCGTCGTCAGTTTCTTGCCGGTTTTTTTTATGGAAAACGCAGAAGGAAAATTGTTCAAACCGCTTGCTTTCACCAAAACCTTTGCCCTGTCTGCATCCTTTATATTGGGAATCGTCGTTTTGCCGACGTTGGCGTATTGGTTTTTCGCCACTGATATCAAAAAAGAAAAAACCAAAAAAATAGGGAATATCAGTCTGGCTTTAGCCGGCGTTGTGTTCGCCATTTACTTCGGTATGTGGCTTCCATTGGCGTTGACCCTCATCGGTTTAAAAAATATTTTTCATGACCAACTTCCGCAAAAAATCGGAAAATACACCACCGAAATAACCCTCGGTATCGTCTTGACCGTAACGGTTTTTCTGCTTACTGAAGAATGGCGACCTCTGGGTCATGGCAACAATTTACTCGTCAATTTTTTCTTTACAGTAATTTTATTGGGATTGATTTTAGGCGTTTTGATGACCATCGT
>PHDQ01000074.1 GCA_002841025.1 Bacteroidetes bacterium HGW-Bacteroidetes-13
CTTGCGCGAAGCCGGTTTTCATCCGTTGGAGGTGATACAGGCGGCAACCCTCCATGGTGCGGAAGCCCTGGGCGTAGCCGATAAAATCGGGAGTGTGGAAGTGGGCAAATTGGCCGATTTTGTAATCGTGGAAGAAAATCCCTTGGCAAATTTTAAAGTTTTATACGGCACGGGAGCCATCCGCCTGACCGAAAACAACGAAGTCGTCCGCGTGGGTGGTGTCAAATACACCATCAAAGACGGGATTATTTATGATGCCAAACGCTTGCTCAAAGAAGTCAAAGACATGGTGGATGCCGCCAAACAAAAAGAGAATTTCACGATTAAGCAACCGGGGTTTTAGAAATGCAATATGACAATTAAAAAATATTTTTGGATTTTATTACTGATTTCCAATGCATTCTTCTCTTGCAAAGAGACCACTGAACAAACACCGATCGATACTTTTACAAACGAAAACACGCTCAACGGGTTGGTTGTAGGTATTTCAGATGGCGATTCTTTTAAAATTAAATTAGCAAACAACGAAGTTATTCGTGTGCGGTTGGCCTATGTTGATAGTCCGGAACGCGGGCAAGATTTTTATCAGAAAGCAAAGAATTTCTCGAGTGACCAAATTTTTAAAAAATCTGTCCGCATAAAAGTCACAGACACCGATCGTTACGGAAGAACGGTCGGGCTGCTATATTACGATGACAAAATTCTGAACGAAGAACTGCTTCGCAATGGCTTTGCTTGGCATTATACGTATTATTCAAAAGACAAAAAACTCCAGCAACTTGAAAACCAAGCGCGGATTAAAAAATTGGGCATTTGGTCACACAATCATCCCACGCCTCCTTGGGAATTTAGGCGAAATCAAAAAAATAATTGAATTCGAGTAGATATAACCCGTTAGGCAAGTAGAATAAATTTGCCAAAACGAGTTCATTGAAGGAATAATATGCCTGAAATTTGAATCAAGAATACAAATTCACAATTCAAAAAGTGTAGCTCGACACGCTTAAATCTCAAGAAAAAAAATTTAGAAAAAACTCGAAATACCACTTTCCTTTGTAACTATTCAGCTATTCAAATGAATTTCGATTTAACCGTCATTTCGAGTGGTTATTAATAGTAATGCGACCGCTTTTTTTTAATAAAACAAGCGAACAAACTAAATTTGTGTCGATTTTACATGAGACTGAACAGTTATTTTCCTTTTAAAATTCAAACTAATTACAGTTTAACCTAAGTTTATATTTTTGATAACTCAAAATATTCTATATATTTTTTTGTGTATTTTTACGCAATATTTACGGTTATTTAAAAAATAAAATGCATTTCATCCGGATTTTCATGGATTTCATCGAAAATTGACAATAAAAAGTCTTAAGATTGCTAAATTTGTTATTACTTAAATTTAAGTACTTATGAATAAAACAACTACTTTCTTTCTCCTTGCCTTTTACTTTTTCACCATAACACTTTTCGCTCAACAAGACGGCTATGTCGAGAAATACAAACGTGTTACCATTCCAAAAACAGGTGCCAACTTTTTGCAACGATTGTTAGAAACGGGTGTTGACCTGCATTGTGGTGCAATTATAACGGAAAACAGCGTTCAGTTAGAACTTTCTGAAAGTGAATTACAAGAAGTTAGCGCAGCCGGTTTTTCATACAATGTGTTGATTGACGATTTGACAAAATACTACTCGGAACGTGCGCAACGTGAGTTGCCGACAGCCCTGCAAAATTTAGAACTCGAAAAACAATTTGCTCGTTTTCAACGCGCACAGCGTTTTCAGCAACCGCCCGGCATAAACGCCACAAATCAAAGTGTAGGGCAAATTTTTCTAAACAACATAGCTCAACCGGAATCTTCAACACAAGAAATCGATTGGGTTACGCCACAAAATTTTAATTTGGGTAGCATGGGTGGAATGGTTACCATTGCAGAAATGGAAGCACAACTCGACCAAATGCGAACCTTGTTTCCAAACCTGATTACCGCAAAAGCACCTCTTTCTTCGACATTAACCACTTGGGAAGGGAGAAACGTTTGGTATGTAAAAATATCCGACAATCCAGACACGGACGAAAACGAGCCGGAAACCCTGATTACCAGCAACATTCACGCTCGGGAAGCTGCCGCCATCACCAACAACCTGTTTTTTATGTGGTATTTGTTGGAAAACTACGCAACAGACTCTTTTGTAAAAAACTTGGTGGACAATACGGAAATTTACTTTATCCCGATGGTCAACCCGGACGGAGTTGCCCGAAATCAGAGCATCAGCCCCGGCGGCGGCGGGATGCAACGAAAAAACCTGAGAAATGCCTGTGCCGGACCTACTTCCTCTACTCAAGGTGTTGACCTCAACCGAAACTTCGATTATTGGTATGCAAACCCCAACGGCGGATCGTCAACCAACACTTGTAGTGACTCTTACAGAGGTCCCAACGCTTTTTCGGAGCCGGAGTCCCGCATGTTGAGAGATTTTGTGTTGGCACATCAGTTCAAAACCGTGCAGATGCACCATTCGTTTGCCAATGCCATCCCGCACCCTTTTGGCGGTAGCCCGCTGACACTCACGGGAAGAGAAAACGAATACTATAAATTTCACATAGACATGACCCAATACAATCGATACGTGTTCGGCCCGACCATTTTCTCGGCAGCAACCGGCATAGCCGATGACTGGATGCTGGGCGGCAGTGCTGACAATAACGGAAAAACCGGTTCGGGTCAAGCCATTTTGGCTACCACACCTGAAAGTGGAAGTTTGGCGGAAGGAAGTTTTTGGCCCGCTTCGACTACTTTGCCGTCCATCGCCAAACGTGCCATGCGCATCAATTTTATCAATGTGTTGTATGCCATGAAGTTTGCCGTTTTGCACGACTTGACACCTTCAAACATCACCACGCAAACCGTAAATCTTCAATTTGGCATCGAACGTTTGGGACAAACTCCCGGTAATTTCACCCTGACCGTGACACCCGTTTCATCAAACATCGTTTCCATTACTTCACCTGCCACACAAACCGGCATGAGCGTGTTGGAACAACGCAACGTAACGGCAGTTATGCAGTTGAACTCAAACATCGGGTTTGATGAAGAAATAAGATACCGTGTAAAACTAAGCAATGAAGACCACGATATTTACGAAGCAGAAATCGTGAAGGTTTTCTCTCCACAAGTTGCCTTTTTTGACAATGCGGAAGCCGGGAATTTAAACAATTGGGCCGGAGGTACTTGGGTCAATACAAACACAACCGCATTCAATGGCAGTCGATCTTTTACAGATGCAGTTACGGTTGCCTACGGAAACAATCTTAACAAGTCAATTAGTTTAGCCAATCCCTTAAATTTACAAGCACCCGTTGGCAAAACACTGACTAAAATATTGATACAGTTTTACGCCAAATGGGATTTGGAACGCAATTTCGATTTTGTCGAATTTCAAGGCTCCACCAATGGCACCACCTGGGTCAGTTTGAACGGACTCTACAACAAACCTTCTGCTAAAAGCGATACCAATGATCATGTCAATAAAAGCACAGCAAACAAAGCTTTCCAACAAAACGGATCTTTTATTTATGACGGCGATCAAATGGATAAATGGGTCAGAGAAGAAATAATCATCGACCCAAACAACAACAGCTTTTTGGTTGGAGCAGCAAATGCGCGTTTTCGCTTTTTGTTTCGTACAGACGGAACCAATTTGACAGACAACTACACCACCTCATTTGACGGATTTTTCTTTGATGACTTTACTGTTTTGAAAATCGTTGAGCCACCTACCTTGTCTGTGGTTGACAACCAAATAGAAACCATCAAGATATCACCTAATCCATTTAAAAACAGCATACAAATTTCATGGCCGGAGCTTTCAGGAGAAGGTTTTACGGCTACATTGTTCGATCTGCAAGGTCGGTTGATTAAACAACAGACTTTCGACAACGGCTCGGTTCAAACGCTTCCCATCGATGCATCGCTCTCGCGAGGATTGTATTTGTTGAAATTGGAAAGCAAGGACGGTCGTACACACACGGAGAAATTGGTTAAAAACTAAGTAAAACCAATTTCCGCCTTATTTTTTATGCCTCAAATTGCTTATAATTTCGTTCTGAAGTAAATTATTTTGGGTTGTACTGTTCATAAAAAATGTTTTAAAATAGTTTGCTTTTGAATGACTTGAATTCATTGTGTCTAACAGCGTTGCTGCTAATCAATGTGTTTTTAGTTACAATTAATTGTACCCTTATTTTATTACATTTTGTGAGTCATGAGAAAAAATTACAGTTTAACAATCCACCACACACTTTGGGTGCTTGTTTTTTCAATTTCCTTTTTTGTAAACGGGCAAACCGTTCAGTTGCATCAGGTTGATTTTGAAAGTGCGATAGACAGTTGGACTTTGGCAGGAACCAACACAGCAATTGGGGCGGGAAATTCTTATAAAAATTCTAGTAAGCTCAGTATCGCTGTCAACGGGAGTACAGCAGTTTCGCCTATCATTCCTACCGCACTCTATAACAAGATAGATGTCGAGTTATTTATCCAAGGTAGTGATGCTCCGACCAACAGCACAATTACACTTCAGTATCGAGACAACCTATTGGCCACTTGGCAGAATGTAAAAATCATAACCAAGGGCGATGGATCAACTTTCCGCGACATTAACAACAACACAGCTTATCACTACGTTTCGGCCACACTGTTGAGTACAAATTTCACCTTTAGTCTGCTTAGTCAATTCAGACTGATAACGAGCTCAAGTTCAGACGGCGTAGAGTTTTACGTTGATTACATCACCATTTCCGGAACCATCTATAAAGGTCTGACAACTGCTCCGGGTGGCATCACATCGGGTTTGGATTTGTGGCTACGTTCAGACAAAGTAGATGGGACAACCGTTGCAGCGGACAACACGGATGTCAACACTTGGATAGACTTCGGCAGGGGCAACAACGCCAAAGTTTCGGATGCAACAAACATCAATATTTCACGCCCAAAATTCAAAAACAATGCAACAGACAATTTGAATTTCAACCCGATGGTTTCTTTTGTCAACAACACGGCGACAGCATCAAAAGATATGAGTTATATGAATCCCAATCGGCAATTTCTAAACGGTACTTCGGGTTTTCACACCAACGATTTTTTTATCGTGGTCGTTGCAAACACACCCATCAGCAGTGCTACAAACCCACCGATGGATGTTTTTACTTCACGGCGAGCAACAAGCAATTCTTATGACGAAGACGTGACCGGAATCGGGTTTGGAAATTACTCCGCCCGATTTAACAATGAGGTCATCGCTTATGCTTTGGGTACCAATCCACAACCTTCTCCAGCAGATGTTAATTCAAGAGGATATGGCATCGCAGAAGTGAGTGGAAATACCTATTCCAAAATCGGCATCCTCAACGCGAGAAACAAAACATCTGGCACGCAGGAATTGTATCTCAACGGGTTGAACATCGGGAATACGGAAGTCGGCGTCCCACAATTTGCCAACGAGAACAACCGCAGGTTTTGGTTAGGAAGAAGTCAGGCATTTGATGGCAGTTTCAACGGGAAAATAGCCGAAGTAATTACCTATTCTTCGAGAAAAAATGATGCCACAGAACGCATCAGGATTGAGAGTTATTTGGCTGTAAAATACGGCATCACGCTTGGGGTAAATGGTGTGAGCCAAAACTATCAAAATAGCAATGGCAATGTTATTTGGGATGCTGTCGCAAACAGCGGTTTCAATTACGACATTGCGGGTATCGGAAGAGACGATGCTTCCCAACTCAATCAAAAACAATCCAGGAGTCAAAACAACGGAGTCAACGCGCCTGTTTTAACCATCGGATTGGGCGATATAGCAACCACCAACTCAGCCAATGCCAATACTTTCCCAACTGACAGAAGTTACTTAGTTTGGGGGGCAAATGGGCAAAACATGAACGATTCGGGTGTGCCGATAACGCTTAATTTTGGTCCGGCTACCGTTTCCACGCTCACCAGCGTTTCCAACAGAAAATGGCAAGTGGTCGAAACCGGAGGCAACGTGCCTGCTGTGAAAGTATCCGTTCCGACGGCTGCATTGACCAACTTCACACCCTTGGTCGGCAACGATGCATACGTGATGGTCGTAGCTGATGATGCAGCTTTTACCTCAGGCATTGAAACAATATTTCTCCTAACAAACGGAGCCAATCAAGAAACTTTGTTTGATTTTGACGGGACAAAATACATCACTTTTGGTGTAGCCCACGAAACCGTTGCTCCGAGACATCTTACTTTCGATGGCAATGACGATTTTGTGCGGATGGATTACGCACCCGATTTGAGCAGTAATTTTACCGTCATGGCATGGATACGAAACACAGGAAGCAACAACCCTGCTTCAGATCAAGCAATTATAGCCAAATCAAACGGGACAAGCGGTTTTACATTGTATGACCGAACCAACAACCGCATTCGCATGGAGTGGACAGATGCCGTTTTGGGAAATAACACAATAACCGGAAATACACAAATCCCGCCTAACGAATGGCATCATGTAACAGTTGCCTATTCGGGCGGTACAGCACGTTTGTATATAGATGGTGTACAAGATACCTCCGTTTCACTCAACCCACCCGCTGCAACTTCGCATGCATTTAGCATTGGTGCACAGTTTCGTTCACAATCAGACATAAGAAATTTTTTCAAAGGAGACATTGAGGAAGTTCGTATTTGGGATACGGCTTTGACCGTTGATCAAATTCGATTTGTGATGAATCAGGAGATTTTGCAGGTTGCAACCGGAACACGTGGTGTTATCATCCCCAATTCCATCACAAAAAATGAATTGGCAGGTCTCAATTGGAACCGATTGACAGCCTATTACACCATGAATTCCTACATAGGAACCCATATCAACGACGACTCGCAAAACAACCAACGGGGCAGGTTGATTGTTCCAGACAAAGTAGCTGTCATGCATCAAAATGCACCCTTACCCTATGAAAGTGCAGCTGCCGGAAATTGGAGCAGCAATTCTACTTGGCAAAACGGTACAAATATGCAAGTGCCATATGATCTTAGTATTGTAGATGGCGTAACCCCCGTTGCGTGGAACATTGTAAGAACCAACCACAACATTTCTTCTAACGGCAATAAAGTGGTTTTGGGGCTGATGGTTAACAGCAATATTTTGACCGCAACAAATGATTCTAAAATAGAAGTCTCACATTACCTCAAATTGGACGGAAAAATAGATTTGGAAGGTCGTTCACAATTGATTCAAACACTCAATTCCGATTTAGACCCGACAAGTTCGGGTATCTTGGAGCGCGACCAACAAGGAACGGTTGATATTTACAAATACAATTACTGGTCCTCACCCGTTGGCACGCCAAACAACACGACCAACAACAACTCTCACACACTGAACAGCGTTTTGAGAGACGGAACAAACTCGGCCAATCCATTAAATATCAATTGGACTGCTTCGTTAGATGGTACGCCGGGTCCGCCCGTTCGCATCAGCACGAGATGGGCCTACAAATTTGAAAATGCAGGAAATAGCATTGCCAACTGGGTATCCATCGGTTCGACCGGTTTAGTAAAAGCCGGGCAAGGTTATATCCACAAAGGATCGGGAGCCGCGAGTGCAACACAGAATTACACCTTTCAAGGTAAGCCGCACAATGGTCAAATTCAATTCAACACACCGGGCGACATGCTCAACTTGTTCGGTAATCCGTATGCCTCGGCTTTGGATGCAAACGTGTTTCTAACTACAAATTTATCGGCTACCGATGGTGCGCTTTATTTTTGGGAACATTGGGGCGGTGGCACACATCGGTTGTTAGATTATCAGGGGGGCTATGCCGTGAGAAATTTACTAACCGGAATTCCGGCCATGTCACATCCAGATGTAAACCAAACTGGTAACGGCACCCTCACACCGGGGAGATATATTCCGGTAGGTCAAGGGTTTTTCGTGATTGCTTCTCCGACAGGTGGTACGATTACTTTCAACAACGACCAACGCGCCTTTGTCAAAGAAAACGATGCCAATTCAAACATCCATTTCAGGGCAAACAGCCGAAATGATTTGAATGCGTTGGGAACACAAACACAGCAATTTCCTGAAAACAACCAAAGCGTCTCTTCTGAAGAAAAAATTACCTTGTTGCGGTTGGGTTATTTTACTGCCAATGGTTTCAAAAGACAGGTAGCCTTAGGCTTTGTAAACAATAAAGCGACTGATGGTTTTGATAAGGGATATGATGCATTGAACATAGACGAACAACCTGATGACATGTACTTTGTTTTAGACAACCAAAAGTTGGTTATTCAAGGTGTTGGTGCTTTTGACGATACCAAAAAGTTCCCGATTGGCCTGGTTTGTCAATCACACGGGAAAGTCAAATTTGTGCTTGACGGAGTCGAAAATTTGGATGAAAACACACCCGTATTTCTGTTTGACAAACAAACCAACACCTATTACAATATAAAAGAAAATATCGCCGAAATTGAGATAGCCTCCAGAGGAACTTTCAATGACCGATTTGTCATTCAGTTTACACAAAACACTTTGTCAACGGATGAATTTGAAAACATTGAAGAACAACTCAGTGTATTTTACCTAACTTCAGACCATACTTTAAACATTCTCAACACACACGCTGATGTGGAAATAACAAGTGTACAGTTGTATGATTTACTCGGACGGTTGGTCGAGTCTATTCCGATGGATGACCCATCCAAAAGAGACCTGAAGATAAAACTTTACGAACATGCGCACAGTATCTATATCGTCAAATTAATTACCACGAACGGCGATTCAATCTCGAAAAAAATCGTGATTACGCATTGATTTTTATTCTTGTTGACAAGCTGAATTGATTCAAAAACATGGATTCAATTCAGCTTTTTGGTTTTTAGATTCATTTTTTAAACAATTATAACAAAAATCAACAATCATCTAACATATTTTTATTTATATTTGTGATGCCCCAAAATTAGCCATGATGCAAAAAATAAATATTTTTTTGTATTCCTTATTGTTGTACACCATTATCAATCCGGTAGAACGCTGTTTTATTGGATTTAGAGTGTTTGCGTTTGATTTTCTTCTGTCAAAAACGCAAACTGTAAATTTGGAAATCACACGATTAAACAATCAACTTTTTAGCTTCGATAAGAAAATATTTTCGATTAGAAAACTATTTTTCTTTTGCCGAATGTCCCATTCAATATTCTTCGCACGTAAGAATTGTGACAACCTCATACATTTAAAAATCATTTGTTCATCCGTAAAACCTTGTAAATGATGACTTCAATTACTTGTTTATAATCCTATTTTAAGCCTATTCAAACTTACTATGATAATCTTTTTGCCCCGAAAGACTGATTGTCAAAAACCTTCAAAACACACCAAACTCAAAACAGTTGAGCGTGTGGCATTGGCATTTTTTAACTATAAAATTGTTTCCAATAGCTGTTGTTTTCAATTCGGAAGAAACAAAATTTCGGGGAAAAGTCATTTAAACTGTTTACAATTTAACGCGAATCCCCAAATTTTCCCCAAATATGAAAACAATTTTTACCCAACCATTAAAAAGTAGCCTTTTCAAGCTCACATTTTTCTTAATCCTCAGCTTAAACGTCCAAGCGCAAACCGTTCAAATTCACCAAGTTGACTTTGAAAGTGCGTTAGACAGTTGGACTTTAACAGGTGCAAACACGACCCGTAGCGGTGGAAACGCATACAAAAACGGAAACAAACTCCTGATTGCTGTCAATGCGAGCACGGCAACTTCCCCAACAATTTCTACATTGGGTTTTGACAAAGTCGATGTGGAATTATTTGTCAGGAGCAACGATGCCTCAACCAACTACACCCTCACGGTGCAGTATCGGGAAACCGCCATAGCTGCTTGGCAGAATATCCGAGTGATTACCAAAGGAGACGGTTCTAATTTCCGTGACATCAACATCAATGGATCTTATCACTACATTACCGCTACCATTTTCAGCACCACGCATGTGTTTAGTGCCACTTCTCAGTTTAGATTGATTACCAGCAACAACAGTAGTTTCAGAGAATTTTATGTTGACTACATCACCCTATACGGCACAACCTATAAAACACCTGCGTCTTCTCCGGGCGGTATTGCTGCCGGACTCGACACT
>PHDQ01000075.1 GCA_002841025.1 Bacteroidetes bacterium HGW-Bacteroidetes-13
AGAGGTAAGTCTTCCAAATAAAGGATGCATTTTATTTTCGTAATACGCACTGCCGTTTTTATGAAACCGTGTAAATAATTCCAAAAGTCTTGTCTTTTCAGCTTCAAATTCTCCCGGATTTTCTACAAATAATTTCTTGGAAGATTTTATGTTTTTACGGGTAGCTCCCTTGTTATTGAGTATTTTTTTTAAGATGAAGGCTCCCAAAAGTTTACCCAAAAATATTTGCTTCTCACGATGGTTCAAAGCCAATTCTAAAACCTTAGAACAATGGGCTAACATTTGTGCGTTTGTCATTACACCCCATTGACGTACAGATTCATCAGTGACGCACTTAATTCGATTTTGAATGGTTTCAAAATCATTTTTATCGAATAAATTCATAGGTCAAAAACAATTGGTTGGTTGTTCACTAAGTTTTGATTTGCTGTCAGAAATGTTTACACTCAAATTGAGATTAACAAACCCAAACATTTAAGCGAAATTTATTTTGTATAAATGTAAGACTTTTCTTCAGCGTATTTTAGTTCGGATTATTGTACGCCCCAACTTTCAATTTGAATCCATCAATTGTTTTAATATTTCATAAATTTAGATTCGTTTTTTAAAAATTCTTTCAGTGACATTGACTTTTTGTGGCTTTATTTTACGAATATGTTTTATCTTTGAAATTAGACATTACAAACTGCTAATTTTAAAATCATGGACTTTAACCTTACTGAAGAACAGTTACTCATCAAAGAAGCCGCTTCCGATTTTGCCAAAACCTTTTTATTGCCGGGCGTGATCGACCGGGACGAACATCAAAGATTTCCAAAAGAAGAAATCAATCAAATGGGTGAACTCGGATTTTTGGGGATGATGGCTTCACCGGAATATGGCGGTGGCGGGATGGACTCACTTTCTTACGTGTTGGCGATGGAAGAAATTTCGAAAATTGATGCGTCTGCCTCGGTGGTGATGTCGGTCAACAATTCATTGGTTTGCTTCGGTTTAAATGCATTTGGTACAGAAGCTCAAAAGAAAAAATATCTTCCGGATTTGGCAAGTGGCAAAAAACTCGGCGCGTTTTGTTTGTCTGAGCCGGAAGCAGGCAGCGATGCCACCAGCCAAAAAACAACAGCAATCGACCAAGGAGATTATTATCTGCTGAACGGAAACAAAAACTGGATTACCAATGGAAATTCAGCCTCCGTCTATTTGGTCATCGCGCAAACCCATCCAGAGAAAAAACACAAAGGAATCAATGCTTTAATTGTGGAAAGAGATTGGGATGGTTTTCAAGTAGGGCCAAAGGAAAACAAATTGGGTATCAGAGGTTCCGACACGCATTCTTTGCAGTTCAACGACGTGAAAGTGCCCAAAGAAAACAGAATTGGTGAAGATGGATTCGGCTTTAAATTTGCGATGAAAACGCTCTCCGGCGGTCGCATCGGGATTGCCGCACAAGCCTTGGGAATTGCAGCCGGTGCTTACGAAATGGCACTCAAATATTCGAAAGAACGCAAAGCATTCGGCACAGAAATCTGCAACCACCAAGCCATTGCCTTTAAGTTGGCCGATATGCATACCAAAATAGAAGCTGCCCGGATGCTCGTGTACAAGGCTGCCAAAGACAAAGACGAACAAAAAGATTATGATCTTTCCGGTGCCATGGCAAAGTTATACGCCTCTCAAGTGGCGATGGAAGTAACCGTAGAGGCTGTGCAAATATTCGGCGGAAACGGCTATGTAAAAGACTACCACGTAGAACGTTTGATGCGCGATGCAAAAATCACTCAGATATATGAAGGCACTTCTGAAATTCAAAAAATTGTGATTTCGAGGAGTATCTTGAATAAATGATTTTTTGTAACTATTCAGTCTAATGAAAAATGCGACCGCTTTTTTTAATAAAACGTATTGAAAACTATACAATTTCAAGCTTCTCAATAACTCGAAGTGACGGTTAAAACGAAATTCATTTGAATAGCTGGATAGCTACGATTTTTTTTTTAGTTGAGTTGAATCCTTTCGGGGTTTGAAATTCCAAAAGGTTTGCATGTGTTTTACAAAAATGAAACGCCATTCTCGATTTCTTTGGCGTATTCCGAAAGAACTTTTCCTTTTAAATTCTTAAGCATTTCTATGTTTTTATCATAGACCAAATTGTGCAATGCGCAAGGATGATTCGGATTGCAATGGTTGGAACCCAACACACAGTTGGTCAATTTTTTCTTTCCTTCTAACTCTTCAATTAAATCTAAAATCGAAAGATTTTTGTTCTCCTCAGGCATATAAAAACCACCGCCTCTCCCTTTGGTGGAATTTATAAATCCTTTTTTAGAGAGTTCTTGCAACAGTTTAGCCAAAAAAGGAGCGGGCACATCAATGCTCTCAGAGATTTCTGAAATTCCTTTTTTGTGCTCCCTATCACTGTATGTTGTCAGATAAAGTACCGCTAAGATGGCGTATTTGGAAGATTGAGTAAACATGGCTGCAAGATAATTATTTTTGTATATTTACAAAACAAAGATAAAAAGATATGACTATCTTTATATATGACATTTATCATGTTTTATGACAAAAGTCAGTCTTAATTTTGAACCATTAAAACAATTTTACCAATATGAAAAACCTATTTAAAATCTCAATGGCCTTGGCAGCCTTAATTGTTCTAGGTTGTAACTCTTCAGGAAAGAAGGAAGAACCCGGATATGGCGTACAAAAGGAAACACCAAAAGCGGAAACTTCCGCAGATTTCCGACTCAACAAAGGCGTCGGTCCGGTTACCTCTGTGACCCTCGGAGCTGAAGTTGACCAAAAACTCGCCGAAGAAGGAAAAACAATCTATGCAAACATGTGTATGGCTTGCCACAAACCCGATCAAAAATTTATCGGTCCCGCTCCCAAAGGTATTTTTGAAAGAAGATCACCCGAATGGATTATGAACATGATTCTCAATCCTGAGCAGATGATTAAGGAAGATCCGATTGCCAAAAAACTGTTGATGGAATTTAACGGCGCACCCATGGCCAATCAAAATTTGACAGAAGCTCAAGCCAGAGCAGTGTTGGAATATTTCAGAACCCTATAAACTTGATTACTGTGAAAACTACTTTTCGTACAATTTTGATGGTATGGGTTGGCATCGTCCTGTTTGCTTGCAATCAGAACCCCAAAGCAGCAGCCGACACCGAATCTACAACCCATGAATCCTCCCAACCCCAAGGGCAAGCAGCAGTAAAAGACGACACATCGAGTCCCAATATTTTGCAAATTGCCATTGGCTCGGCTGATCATTCAACTTTGGTCGCTGCCGTTCAGGCTGCCACTTTAGAAAACGTGTTGGTCAACGCAGGTCCGCTAACTGTTTTTGCACCTACCAACGAAGCTTTTGCAAAATTGCCTGCCGGTACGGTTGAAGATTTATTGAAACCGGAAAACAAAAGTGCATTGGCAAACATCCTTAAATATCACGTCACGCCGGGAAACTATTCCAAAGAATTTTTGAAGAAATTCAAAAAGTTGGGTCAGGCCAACAATGGAAGCGTGGAAGTGGAAGTAAAAGGTGATGATGTCTATGTGGGCGGTGCTAAGATTATCGCCAGCATTCCCGCTTCGAACGGCATTATTCACGTAGTCGATCAAGTCATGTTACCCAAAGAATAATCAAACAAAAACCATACAATGAAAACATTACAAAAATTTACCTTACTCAGCCTGATTGTGCTCTTTGCTGCGGGTTGTAACACAAACACCAAGACAGCAAACGATGGTGCTTTAGGCTCTGACGCTGCTTCCAGGGTGTATGTCAAACCCGGCACGTATGACGAGTTCTACGCTTTTTTATCCGGTGGATTCAGTGGACAAATCAGTGTTTACGGTCTTCCATCGGGCAGATTGTTTCGAGTAATCCCGATTTTTTCGGTAGATCCGGAAAAAGGATACGGATTTAACGAAGAAACCAAACCCATGCTCAACACTTCGCACGGATTTGTGCCTTGGGACGATGCGCATCACCCCGAGCTTTCTCAAACCAACGGAGAAACCGACGGCCGATGGATTTTCATCAACGGAAACAACACACCGCGTATAGCGAGAGTTGATTTGACCACTTTTGAAACAGCCGAAATTTTGGAAATCCCCAACAGTGGCGGTAACCACAGTTCGCCATTTGCAACAGAAAACACAGAATACTTGGTGGCTGGAACCCGATTTTCAGTTCCTTTCCCTCAGAAAGACATGCCCATCAAGGATTATAAAGGCAACTTCAAAGGTGCGCTCAGCTTCATCAAAGTGAATCCGGAAACCGGCAATATGAATGTCGAATTTCAGGTTTTAATGCCCGGGTTCGACTATGATTTGGCGCACTCCGGAAAAGGCAAATCACATGGTTGGACTTTCTTTACAACCTACAATACAGAAGAAGGTAATTCGCTTTTGGAAGTGAATGCATCCCAAAATGATAAAGATTTTATCGCTGCCATCAACTGGAAAAAAGCGGAGGAATACATCAAAGCCGGAAAGTTCAGAGAAATTCCAGCCAATTATGCCCATAATGTCTATAATGATAAAACACACAGTGCAACTTCCACCATGATAAAAACAGTGAGGGTATTGATTCCGGAAGAATGCCCAGGTTTGGTTTACTTCTTGCCTACCCCAAAATCTCCACACGGTGTGGATGTGGATCCAACCGGTGAATACATCATTGGAAATGGCAAACTTTCCACCGATTTGACAGTTCACTCATTTACCAAAGTACTGAAAGCCATCGAAGATAAAAACTATGACGGTGAAGCTTATGGTATTCCAATACTTAAAATGGATGCCATCGTAGGTGGTGTGGTAAAAGATGCCGGTTTAGGACCGCTTCATACCGAGTTTGACAATCAAGGTAATGCCTATACCAGCATGTTCATCAGCTCGGAAGTGGTGAAATGGAAAGTGGGAACTTGGGAAATTTTGGATCGTGCTCCGACTTATTACTCCATTGGTCACTTGATGATTCCGGGTGGCGATACCAAAAAACCGGACGGAAAATATTTGGTAGCGCTCAACAAAATTACCAAAGACAGATTCCTACCCACCGGACCCGAGTTGACACAATCCGCACAATTATTTGATATTTCAGGTAATAAAATGGAACTTTTGTTGGACTTCCCAACCATTGGTGAGCCACATTACGCACAAGGGATTGCCGCTTCCAAAATTCAATCCAAATCACTGAAATATTATCCACTTGCAGAAAACGAACATCCTTTTGCGACCAAAACCGAAAAAGACACCAAAGTGGAACGCGAAGGAAACAATGTACACGTTTACATGACAACCATAAGAAGTCACTTTTCTCCTGACAATATTGAAGGTATCAAAGTGGGAGACAAAGTATATTTCCACATAACCAATTTGGAACAAGATTGGGATGTCCCCCATGGATTTGCTGTGATGGGCGCACAAAATGCAGAACTGCTCATCATGCCCGGGCAAACCGAAACTTTGGTTTGGGAACCAAAACAAGAAGGTGTGATACCAATCTACTGTACAGATTTCTGCTCAGCACTTCACCAAGAAATGCAAGGCTATGTCAGAGTTTCAGCTAAAAACTCCAATGTACCGCTCAAATGGTCGCTGGGTGAATAAATAAGTTTAAAAGGGAGGTTGTTGTTCATCTTCAATCACAACCTCCTTTTTTAAATCACTTTAAGATTGTTTACAGAAACAATCAAATACAATTAAATTACACCTAATGAAAGTTTTACCCAGAATTATCATGGCAGCAGCAGCACTGTTGCTCTTGCTTGTTTTTGTGTTTCCAATTTGGCAAATTACGCTGTTGGCTCCGCAGTATCCCGAAGGCGTTACCCTCTACATTTGGGTTGACAAATTGACCGGAAACCAACCCTCAACGCTACAAAACATCAACATATTGAACCACTACGTCGGGATGAAATTTATTGTACCCGATTCAATACCCGAATTGAGTTACTTTCCAAAAATCATCTATGGCATGATCGGTTTGGGACTACTTATCGCTTTGATTGGCAAACGCCATTTGTATTATATCTGGAGTTTGATTTTAGGCATACTCGGCATATTGGGACTCTACGATTTTTATCTATGGGAATATGACTACGGTCATAATTTGAGTTCAACGGCTCCCATCAAAGTTCCGGGAATGGCCTATCAACCTCCGCTATTCGGCGAGAAAATGCTTTTGAATTTTACGGCTCAATCCTATCCTGAAACAGCAACTTATGTATTTGCAGTTGCTATTTTTATGGGCTATTTGGCTTTTCGATTTTCTAAAAAGAAAACCTAATGTGAGAAGTTCCCTGCGTTTAACTTCCGAATGACACACCTAACTGAAAGTGTTCATTTTAATAATATTTCAGCTTATGAAACCCGCAATTCTAATTTTCACTTTTTCATTTTTTTTTCTTGTAATTTCCTGCAAGCCCAAATCCGAACCTGTTGATTATGGCTCCGACAGTTGTCATTATTGCAAAATGACCATCGTTTCCAAACAATTTGCCTCAGAATTAGTGACGCAAAAAGGAAGGGTCTATAAGTTTGATGCGATCGAATGCATGGTTCATCAATTAGCAGAAGATGCTGAAACGCCGATGGGTTTATATTTAATACATGACTATCTCAACGGATCGGATGATTTTGTAGATGCCACCAAAGCTTATTACCTCATATCAGAAGACATCCAAAGTCCGATGGGTGCTCATTTGGCGGGATTTAAAGAACTTCATCAAGCCGAACAATTTAAAGAAAAAAACGGCGGAGAAATTTTCACTTGGGAAGAATTGCAAGCCAAAATCAAACATTAATTCTTAAATTGCTCAAAAAAATATGCTTCGGATATTCTTATGCATCATTTTACTATATAGTCAGTTGAACGTTTTTGCGCAAACTGTCCGCGTTTGCAAAACCTGTGAATTGAAAACCTTGCAAGCCGGAATTGCCCAAGCAAAATCGGGCGACACCCTTCACATTGAAAAAGGCATTTACAAAGAACACGAAGTTATTGTTGACAAGCCTTTGACCATCATTGGCAAAGATTATCCGGTGATAGACGGTGAAATGATCGGCGAAATCATTCGGGTGATATCAGACAGTGTTACCATCGACGGGTTGTTTATCAAAAATGTCGGCACAAGTTATACGTCCGATTTTGCAGCCATCCGCATCAAACGAAGCAAACATTTTTTGATACAAAATCTTAAGCTCGAAACTTTGTTCTTTGGTATTTATCTGGAAAAATCGGATGATGGCATCATTCAAAATAATTACATCAAAGGAAATGCAAAAGTTGAGTATCAATCGGGCAACGGGATTCATTTGTGGCATTGTAAAAACGTACAAGTACTAAACAATAAAATATACAACGTCCGGGACGGAATCTACTTTGAGTTTGTGAACAACAGCCTTGTTCAGGGAAATGTAAGCATCAATAACCTCCGCTACGGATTGCATTTCATGTTTTCAAATAACGACATTTACAAAGACAATTATTTTGAAGACAATGGAGCCGGCGTTGCGGTGATGTTTTCCAAGTTCATTAAGATTGAAAACAACACGTTTAAGAAAAATAAAGGTGCGGCATCTTACGGTCTTTTGTTGAAAGAGATTAATGACGCGACCATTTCAAACAATATATTTCAAGAAAATACCATCGGCACGTATCTGGAAGGCTGCAACCGGATTACGTATGCAAACAACAATTTGATTCAAAACGGATGGGCATTGAAAATGATGGGAGCCTGTTTTGAAAACAAATTCATTCACAACAATTTTATCGGCAATACCTTCGACGTTTCTTATAGTGGCGGCAACACCACCGACAACCGATTTGATTACAATTACTGGAGCGAATACGCAGGTTACGACCTCAACAAAGACGGAACGGGCGATGTGCCTTTTCGTCCGGTGAAATTGTTTTCCTTTATCACCACCAAAGTTCCGGAAAGCATCATACTGATCAGAAGCTCGTTTGTCGATTTGGTTAATTTTTCAGAAAAAGTATCCCCTGTTTTCACACCCGAACACGTGTCGGATTCGTTTCCGTCCATGAATAAATTTTAAGATGATTTGTATAAATGTAAAAAATGAGATAGGAAAAACTATGATTCGTTTATAATTAACTACGTGTTCTTTGTAAAATTTTTGAACTATAACAAAGATTATATCAGCGAAGATGGATACAAGTCAAACTCAAAGTGCTTCAAAACAAATTGTTACATATTGAACTGACGATAGTTAGAAAAGTAAAACCCTATATGATTGAATTTAAAAACATCACCAAAAAATTCGGCAAACTCCAGGTTTTGGAACAGGTCGATTTGTCTATCAACAAGCCCGGGATTTATGCTATTTTGGGGCCGAACGGTTCCGGAAAAACCACACTCATCAAATGTTTATTGGGAATGACCATCCCGACTTCTGGCCAAATTTTTGTGGATGGGCAGGACACCAAAGGCAAATGGGAATTCAGAAATCAGATAAGTTATCTGCCGCAAATTGCCAATTTCCCCAAAAACATGACCGTCACCGAGCTCCTTCGTTTGATCAAAACCTTGCGAAAACAAGCTTCAGCCGAACAACCGTTGATTGACGTTTTCGGGCTTAAACCATACCTCAACAAGAACATGGGCACACTCTCCGGCGGTACCAAACAAAAAGTCAATTTGGTGCTGGCATTGATGACCGACAACCCGATTGTCATCTTAGACGAGCCAACTTCCGGTTTGGATCCGTTGGCACTCCTCGAACTCAAAAAACTCATCAAAATAGAAAAAGAAAAAGGAAAAACCATTCTCATCACCAGTCACATCATGAGTTTGGTAGAAGAATTGTCAGACGAAATCGTGTTTCTTTTGGAAGGAAAAATACATTTTAGAGGTACGGTCGATGCGCTCAAAACAAAGACCCAAACTGTAGATTTTGATGAAGCAATTGCCCAAATTTTAAAACCGAGCCATGTTTAAAATATTCAGATACAGCCTGTCAGACTTGTTGCGCAGCAGCTGGAGTTACTTCTATTTTTCGTTTTACCTGTTGTTGGGATTCGGATTGTTATTTTTCAATCCAGACGTTTCCAAATCAGTGATTACGCTGATGAACATCATCGTGGTGTTTTCATCGCTCATTGCAGTTGTCTTTGGGATTATGTATTATTACAACTCCAGAGAATTCATCGAGTTGTTGTTGGCGCAGCCCATCAAACGTTCGGATATTTTTATCGGTCAGTATCTTGCTGTTTCCGTTTCGTTGAGTTTGAGTTTGCTGTTGGGTGTCGGCATTCCGTTTGTTATTTATGGTGTAGCCGATGCTGATTTGGTCAAGAATTTTCTGGTGTTGATGACCGCCGGTATTTTTCTGAATTTCATCTTTGTCGCGGTGGCATACAACATCGCACTCTATCACGAAAACCGCATCAAAGGATTTAGCTACGCCATCCTGTTTTGGTTGTTTATGACACTGATTTACGACGGTTTGTTTTTAATTTCGCTGATGATGTTTAAAGAATATCCACTCGAAAAAGCCTCTTTGGCAGCTACGCTTTTCAACCCGATTGACTTGTCTCGCATATTGATACTGCTTCGATTGGACATTTCTGCATTGATGGGCTACACCGGTGCTGTTTTCAAAAACTTTTTTGGCACAACCTTGGGTCTCACCATCGCGTTGTTCAGTTTGCTTATTTGGGTGATTTTGCCGGTGCTGAATATTTATAGAAAGGGCAATAAAAAAGATTTTTAGGATTTGATCCGAACTTCCAATAAGTGCATTTACAATTTGAGTAAGGGCTATTGAACTCCGCTGAAAAAAACGAAAAAGGGCATAAAGATTCTTTAAAAAGATGTATATATTTGGTGGTATTTAGTAGTTACCAAACAGTTGAAAACCGAACAATGAAACAACTTCTGATTTTAATATCAATATTTTCAATTCTATCAAGTTGCGACCGAAAAAAAACTGAACGAATTGACTCTGACTTTGAAGCAGAAAAAGTATTAAAAAATGTAATAACTGAACAAAAAAAAGATACGATTTATAATTATTGGGTACTGCTGATGCGTTAAAATTTAGTCACTAAATAAATTTCTTTGTTCTTTGACATTTTGATTTGTTTGATATTCTGTGAGTAACTCTCGAATAGAGGT
>PHDQ01000076.1 GCA_002841025.1 Bacteroidetes bacterium HGW-Bacteroidetes-13
TTTACAACAATTGCACAACTCAAAACGCCCGATGAATTCTTGGGTTATACTTTGGGCGAGCGATTTACCCCGCATCACCGCATGGAAGCTTATTTCAAATACATTGCGGAAAACAATCCAAACATCAAACTGGAATATTATGGTGAAACCTACGAGCACCGACCTTTGTTTGTTGCTTTTATTGCTTCTCCCGAGAATTTTGAGCGACTCGAAGACATTCGAAATGCCAATCTTGCCCGGGCGGGATTTGGAAACAATGGAAATACCGCCGACAAAACGGCCTTGGTATGGTTGAGTTACAATGTGCATGGCAACGAGGCCGTGAGCATGGAAGCCTCCATGAAAACGCTTTATGATTTGGCCGATAAATCTAATAATAAAACTCAATCGTGGCTTCAAAACACAGTCGTGATTATCGATCCATGTATCAATCCGGACGGTCGCGATCGGTACGCAAACTGGTACAAACAGTTTGGCAATCATCCTGAAAATTCAGACCCAAACAGCAAAGAACATCATGAGCCTTGGCTCAGCGGACGCTCCAATCACTACATGTTTGATCTCAATCGAGATTGGGCTTGGTTGACGCAAATCGAATCGCAGTCTCGAATTAAAATCTATAACCGTTGGCTGCCACAAGTGCATGTGGATTTTCATGAACAGGGATACAATGCACCTTACTACTTTGCGCCGGCTGCCGAGCCTTATCACGAAGTAATCACCCCCTGGCAACGCGAATTTCAGGTGAAAATAGGGAAAAACAACGCGAAGTATTTCGACCAAAACGGCTGGCTATATTTTTCCAAAGAGGTATTCGATTTGTTGTATCCAAGTTATGGCGACACTTATCCGGTTTATTCCGGTGCCATTGGGATGACTTTTGAGCAAGGTGGAATCGGAGCCGGTTTGTCAATCACTAAAAATGACGGCAATGTACTCACGCTCAAAGATCGGATTGCACATCACTACACTACCGGACTTTCTACCATCGAAACAGCTTCACTCAATGCAGATCGATTGGTAAATGAGTTTGTTAACTATTATAAAAAACCCGTGGCTTCGCGTTACAAAAGTTTCGTGATCAAAGGGACAACCGATCCGGACGAATTGAGAAGACTAACGCATTTTTTTGATGAGCACCTCATTCAATACGGTTCAGCAACAGCCAATCTGGTTACCAAAGGATTCAACTATGCAGTTGCGACTCAACAACTCAAAGTGCCTGTCAGCACCAACGATTTGGTTGTTAATCTCAACCAGCCCAAAGCCAATTTAGTTCGCGTATTGTTTGAGCCTCAGACCAAACTGTCGGATTCGCTTACCTATGACATTACCGCTTGGACTTTACCTTATGCACACAATCTGAAAGCATTCGCACTGGAAGAAATTATCTCACATACCGGGAAATATTCGATTGCAGAACCGTCAAATGAATTTTCTGAAAAACCGTATGCCTATCTGTCTAAATGGAACGATACCGAAGATGCTAAATGGTTGGGTTATTTGATTCAAAATGATATCAAAGTGAGTTTTGCAGAAAACGATTTTCAAGTTGATGGAAAATCCTTTAAAAGAGGTACGCTAATTATCAGTCGAGGAATCAATGTTGGAAACAATCGATTTGATGAGATTGTTGTTGCCTCTGCCAAAGCCTACCACCGCAATTTGCATGCTGCCACAACCGGATTTGTCGATTCCGGAAATGATTTTGGTTCTTCTTCGGTGAAATATATCAAGCCGCCTAAAATCGCGATACTTTCAGGGTCAGGTGCCTCAACCTTGTCATTTGGCGAAGTTTGGCACTTTTTTGAACAAGAAATTGGCTATCCGGTCACTATTTTAGACACAGATTATTTGGGTCGCGTAAATTTAGATCAATACAATGTTTTAATCGTTCCGAACGGTTATTACGGGAGTAACTTGAGAGCGGGTGACATAGCAAATTTGGCTGATTGGGTAAAAAAAGGAAACAAGCTCATTTTGATGGAAAATGCATTGAGCAGTTTTGCCGATGTGGATGGTTTTGGTCTGAAAACTAATTCAGAATCAGACACTTTAAAAAAAGACAAGCCAAACATGGTGACTTATGAAAACGAAGAACGTCACGCGTTGACCGAATACACGCCCGGAAGCATTTTTAGGTTGGTAACCGACCATTCAAATCCTTTATTTTTTGGATTGGAAAATGATTATTTTTCACTCAAGTTAGACAGCGACGCATTCAAACTTCTCACGGAAGGCTCCAATCCGGGTTACATTAAAAACAAAAAGGATTTGGTAAACGGATTTGTGGGGAGTGAATTACTTAAAAAATTAGAAAATAGTTTGTCTTATGGTATAGAAAACATCGGACGTGGATCGGTAATCTATATGGCTGACAACCCATTGTTTAGAGCGTTTTGGCAAAGTGGAAAATTGGTTTTTAGCAATGCAGTTTTCTTGGTAAATCAACGATAAAAATAGATTGATTTAAAAAAAAAACGAATGAGGCAGCAATGCATCCTCGTCTTTTTTCTTAGGTGACAAATATCACATTTCGTTCCAATAAATTTTATCAAATTTGAAGCGCGTAAGTCAAATCCAAACAACTCGACAAACAACAAAACTTAATTAAAAATGATTACAGAAACACAAACTGAGCTAAACTGCACAATAGAAAAAAGTCTTGAAAGATCGATGTCTTACAACGAATATCGCGCATTGATTCAACAGCTTTTAGAAGAAAACAAATCCACAGGCAATACCCAATCCGAAAGTCTTTTGAATTACTCTCAACTCAATGACCGCAGAATGCATCGTTGGGACAAGACTTTGCGCGTACCTGAAGAAATCGAACAGGAAGTTTCGAAATTTGACAAAGAAATAACTTGGCTTGTCATTTCAGAAAGCTGGTGTGGTGATGCGGCACATGTATTACCGGTAATCAACAAAATTGCTGAACTAAATTCAAACATACGGCTAAGAATTGTAATTAGAGATGAAAACATGGATTTGATGGATCAATTTTTGACAAATGGTTCTCAATCCATACCCAAGTTAATCGTATTAGAGAAAAGTACGTTAGAAGTATTATCAACATGGGGACCAAGACCTTCCGAAGCTACTAAAATGGTCGAGGATTACAAAAAAGAACACGGGAGTTTGGATGCCGCTTTTAAAGAAGATTTGCAAATGTGGTACAACAAAGACAAAGGAATAAACATCATGAAAGATTTGGTTTCACTCCTCCAAAGAAGCTAATAAAGCGAAAGACTTCAAAATTAGGTTTAATAGTCAAGAATAGTTGGTAAAAATGCTGTAAAGCATTATAAAATAGGATGTTTACAAAAGTTTATTGAAATTCGTTTCAATAAACTTTTTTATTAAAAAGACGCTAAAAAGTCATCCAAAGTTTGCGCATTTGCGAGGGTATAATTTCCTATTTCCGTTCGTCTGAGAGACGATAAATAAGCTCCCGAATTGATTGCTTTGCCAAAATCGTTTGCCAACGAACGAATGTAGGTTCCTTTGCTACACGCCACCCGAAAAGATATTTCAGGTAAATCGAAGGAAGTTATTTCGAAACTGAAAATTTCAATTTCCCGTGCTTCGATTTCTGTTTCAATTCCTTTGCGAGCCAATTCATAGAGTCTTTTACCGTCTTTTTGAATGGCTGAGTAAATAGGTGGGATTTGCTTTGTTTTCCCAACAAATATTTGAGCTGCATTTTTCAAAAGTTCGGCACGGATGTGATTTGTGTCAAACTGCTGGTTTACTTGCGTTTCCAAATCGAAGGAAGGCGTGGTGGCACCGATATAGAACGTACCTTCATAGACCTTGTAGAGCGATTGAATCGTGTCGATTTGCTTGGTCAATTTTCCGGTGCAGAGAATGAGTAACCCAGTTGCCAACGGATCCAACGTACCGGCATGCCCAACTTTTATCTTTTTGAGATTAAATTTTTTCCGGATATGAAACCGGATTTTATTTACTACATCAAAAGAAGTCCAATTCAATGGCTTATCAATGAGTACTATTTTTCCGTCTTGAAAATCTTCGGCAGTCATCAAAATGTGGTCAATGGATAAAAGAAATAGTGAATGATGATAATCAGTACACCCAAAAAGATGCGATAATATCCGAAAATTTTAAAACCGTGTTTGTTCAAATACCCGATAAAACCCTTGATAGCCAGCAATGCAACCAAAAAGGCGACAATATTTCCCAAAATCAGCAAATTCGACTGTTCGGATGTGATTTCAAATCCATTTTGAAAATAATCATACGTTTTTTTTACCGTTGCTCCTAACATAGTCGGGACTGCTAAGAAAAATGAAAATTCTGCGGCGGCTTTTCGCGACAATTTTTGCGTCATCCCGCCAATGATACTCGCCGCGCTGCGCGAAACACCCGGAATCATAGCCAAACACTGAAACAAACCGATTTTAAAAGCACTTTTGTAGCTCGGCTCGGTGTGCTGACTTTCTTTAAAATTTCGGTCAATGAAAACCAATATTATACCGCCCAAAACAAGCGAAACGGCTACCACCAAAGGGTTTTCCAGCAGTTTGTCAATCATGTTGTTGAATAAAAGCCCAAAAAATGCCGCGGGGATAAAAGCAATAAACAACTTATAGTAAAAAGTGAGTGATTGCATGAATTTTTTGAGATACAAAACCATCACTGAAAGAATGGCTCCCAATTGAATAACTATTGTAAAAAGTTTCGTAAAATCATCCTCTGCAATACCAAAAAACGAGGATGCGATTATCATGTGTCCGGTTGATGAAACCGGAAGAAATTCTGTTAGTCCTTCAATAATTGACAGAAAAAGTGCTTCCCAAAAATTCATTTGCCCTTATTGGGGTTTAATAAAATCGCATACACTTCGACAGCAAAACCTATCAAAACCAAAGCTGGTGCCAAACGAATTCGTCTAAAGCTGAAAATTTTATCGCTGAATACATTAGGATTGTCACTGCCGCCACCAGCCATGAGAATAAAACCCAACGTTATGATTGCCAATCCGATAAACATGTATTTGTAATTTTTCTTTTGAAAAATAAAAGTGGCTTTTTCTTGTTTTTTTTCCATGTTTAAAATTTTATAATCAATAATATAAATCGTCTGTTTTGAGATTTAAAAAGCGCTGAGTCGCAAAAAATGTGCTTAGCCAAGTGATGATTATACCACCGGAAACAACGCCCAAAGCCAAACCTGCCAAAAGCAATTTATCTTGTGTCATTTGTAGCTCAGGAAAGGTTTTGTCTATATAAAATAAAACGGCCGTCAAAATAATTAGTGCTACCAAAGCGCCCAAAAGTCCAAGTCGAATGTGTTGCAGTATAAACGGTCTTCGGATGAATGGTTTGGTCGCACCAACCATTTGCATGGTCTTGATAATAAATCGTTTAGAGTATACAGATAAACGCAAAGAACTGTTGATTAGCAAAATAGCAATGAGGAAAAAAACACCGCTGAGTCCGAGTATCCAAACACCAATTTTTTTGACATTCTCGGTGAGCAAACTCACCAAAGGCTCGTCATAACTTACTTCACTCACCGACTCATTGGCACGGATTTGATTGGCTACTTCCGCTATCTTTTCTTTGGTCACATAATCAGATTTGAAACGCAAATCGATGGAATTTTGAAGCGGATTGTAACCCAAAAACTGCATGAAATCTTCACCTATCTCGGCTTTATACTTCTCAGCAGCTTCTTCCTTGGATACATAAGCAACTGATTTTACGTAAACTGCCGTGTCTAACGCTTGTTGCAATTCTTTGATTTCAGGCTCTTTGGTAGAATTTTTAAAATAAATGGTCAAAGGAATTTGTTCCTTAAAATGATTGGCAACTCGATTGGCATTGATCACTAAAACGCCCAACAATCCCAACAGAAAAAGAACCAAAGAAATACTCAGTACAACCGAGAAATAGGAAGAAATTAACCTTCGTTTATTGTATTTTTCAAGCGATGTTGACATTTGTTTCGTATTGTGGCGTAAAAGTACTAAACAATTTTAATTTACCTTTGTTTCAAACACAAACTCATTCAACATAAATGAAAATTCTGATTTACGGCACCGGTGGAGTAGGCGGTTATTTCGGTGGAAAACTCGCTAATGCCGGAAATAAAGTGTCATTTATCGCTCGTGGGAAACATTTGGAGATACTTCAAAAAAAGGGATTGACTGTGAAAAGTTACTTGGGAGATTTCGCGCTTTTTCCTGTCAAAGCATCTGATAAACTATCCGATTTAGAAACACCCGATTTGGTTCTACTTTGCGTCAAATCATGGCAATTGGAGGCAGCAGCCCAAAATCTTTCCGACTTTATCAGTTCAAAAACAGTGTTGCTCCCTTTGCAAAACGGTGCGGACAATTATGATAAACTTGCCCGTGTTTTACCTGAAAATCAAATTCTTGCCGGACTCTGCAAAATTATAAGCTTTGTAGAATCGCCGGGCGTGATTTCGCATCCATCGATTATTCCGCAAATCGTTTTTGGAGAAATAAACAATCGGCAGACCGAAAGAGTTTTGCAGATTCAAGAGCTGTTTTTGCAGGCCGGTATTGAATGTATAATCCCTGAAAATATTCAACTCGAAATCTGGCGAAAGTTTCTTTTTATCTGTACCATCAGCGGTATCGGTGCGTTGACTCGCATGCCGATCGGTGTCAATCGGTCAAACGTTGGAATTCGCGATATCATGATGCAGACTGCCTTTGAAATCATGAATGTTGCCCATAAGAAAAACATCCCGCTGGGTGATTCAGACTTGAAAAGTATTTTTCAAGCAATCGATGCGCAGACACCCGAAACTACAGCTTCCATGCAACGAGACATCATGAACGGGAAGCCTTCTGAGTTAGACAATTTTAACGGGTATATCATTTCTGAAGGCAACAGATTGGGAGTTCAAACGCCAGTTAATACGTTTATATACCGCTGTTTGAAGCCGATGGAAACATTGGCAAGAAGGGGCATAAAAAAATAAAATATAAATACGCAACCCTATAAAATTAATAATTTTTTTAGATTTTTTTTAACATCTAAACTTTTACTTTTGAAGCTATGAACAAACCAAACTTTGCCCTTAGCTTCCTTGCGCTAATTTTTATCAGTACAACGGTTTTTTCCCAGAGACAATTTACGGTCAAGTATATAACCGAAAAAATCGATCTTGACGGCAACCTCTCCGAAGATATTTGGAATCAGGCCGGGACAGCCGATGATTTTTGGCAATTTTTTCCGACTGACAGTGTTAAATCCGGACAAAAAACCAGTATCAAATTTTTGTATGACGACAAAAACTTATATGTAGCCATACAGGTTTTTAGTTCTGGCAACAATTATGTTGTCCCTTCGCTTCAACGCGATTTTAGGGCGGGTGGAAGCGACAACATCAGTTTGGTGTTTGACACTTTTAACGATGGCACGACTGCCTTTCTTTTTGGGACCAATCCGTATGGCGTTCAGAGAGAAGCCTTAATTTCTAATGGAGGAGCAGACACAAGTGGCTTCAGCACAGCTTGGGACGTGAAATGGAAGGCAGAAACCAAGCAATATGACAAATATTTCATATCCGAAATGGAAATTCCGCTCACCTCATTCAAGTTTAAAGAAGGAGAAACCAAATGGCGATTCAACAGCTACCGGTTTGATACGCAAAACAACGAAACCTCATCGTGGGCAAACATTCCGCAAAACCAGAGTATTTTCGGATTGGCATACATGGGCGATATGATTTTCGAAAAGCCTTTGGGAAAACACAAAACACCGATGGCTATCATTCCTTCTCTGACAAGTTTTATAGCCAGAGATTATGAAACAAACAAAACCAGCTCGGACGTGAAATTGAGCGCTGATGCCAAAATATCTCTGGGAAATAGTATGAATTTGGATATTACACTCAATCCCGATTTTTCACAAGTTGAAAACGATAATTTGGTCACAAACACCACCCGATTTGAAATTTCGTTACCAGAAAGAAGACAGTTTTTTACGGACAACAGCGATTTGTTTGCCAATTTTGGAAACACCCGTGAAGCCAATCCGTTTTTTTCACGCAGAATAGGTATCACAAGAAACAAAGATGACGAAAATGTTCAGAATGATATCATTGCGGGTGTTAGGTTAAGCGGTAAAATCAATAAAAATTTAAGACTTGGATTCCTGAATGTACAAACGGAAGAAGATCTTCCCAATGAAATTCCAAGCAACAACAACACAGTTTTTATTTTGCAGAAAAAAGTTTTTGCGCGCTCCTCGTTTGGGATGATTTTTGTCAACCGAGAAACTTTTAAAGAGTATGATTTTATCGATGAATCTGAACGCTACAACAGAGTGATTGGCGTTGATTATGACTTGGCTTCTGCCGATAACACCTGGGTAGGAAAAGCTTATTTGCACAAATCTTTTACTCCCCGGACAGACAATGACGACTATTCGGGAGGATTCAATTTGAGATACAATTCTAAAAAGTATAATTTTGATGTTTTCAGTCGATATGTCGGTACTGATTTTATTTCAGATTTGGGATTCATTCGGCGTACAGACGTATTTGCCGTAAACCCAACGGCAGAAAGGGTTTTTTGGCCAAGCTCAGGAAAAGTAAACAATCACAGTATCAGTTTTTCCCCATCCTATATTTTCAGTCCGGACTTGGATTATAAAAACACCGATTTTGATATTCGCAGCCGGTATCGAATTGAATTTCTCAATCAATCCAACTTCAGAGTTCAGATTACCAACAGTTATACCTTTCTGACAGAATCTTTTGATCCGACTGGAACGGACGGAGCTGCGGAGTTGCCGAGCAATCGGGGATATCGATACGATTCGTTCGAGTTGGATTATGAATCCGATAGACGTAAGAAAATCTCTTTTAGTGTGAATCCTGAAATTGGAACTTTTTTCAACGGCGAACAATATTCTGTGGATGGAGATATTCGGGTAAGACTTCAGCCCAAATTTTTCTCCACACTTCGGTTAGACTACAGGCGAATCGAGTTAGCAAATGGTTTTCCAAGTGCGAGTATCTGGACCATCGAACCGCGATTTGAAATCACATTTAACAAATCAGTTTTTTGGACCACTTTGGTGCAATACAGCAACCGCGACGATAATTTAGGTGTCAATTCAAGATTGCAATGGAGATTCAGCCAATTGTCAGACTTTTTTCTGGTGTATAACGACAACTATTTCACCAAAACGATTGAACCAAAAAACAGGTCAATTAGTTTCAAATTGACCTATTGGCTAAACATCTGAATGATTTAGAATATCTCTCTTCCTGCAAAGTGAAATTGGCTTTCAATTTCTGCATTTTCATCGCTGTCCGATCCGTGAACAGCATTTTCACCGACAGAGGTTGCAAACAATTTTCGGAGGGTACCTTCAGCAGCTTGTGCGGGATTGGTTGAGCCGATGAGTGTTCTAAAATCTTCTACTGCGTTTTCTTTTTCTAAAACGGCAGCAACGATAGGACCACGTGTCATAAAAGAAACCAATTCGCCAAAGAAAGGACGTTCTTTGTGAACAGCATAAAACTCCGAGGCATCTCGCAAACTCATTTGAGTCATTTTCATCGCCACAATTTTGAAACCTGAAGCGGTGATTTTATCTAATATTGCACCGATGTGCCCTTTTTCGACAGCATCAGGTTTGATCATGGTAAATGTTCTGTTTGTTGACATGTTTTAATTTTTTGCAAAAGTAAATATTTTAACGATGAAACGGGCAAAATAAAAATAATCTTAACTATTCAGTCTAATGAAAAAATCGAAACAAATTTCGTCTGTTCGAGTGTTTTGTTGAAAAATGCGACCGCTTTTTTTAATAAAACGTATCGAGAACGCTACAATTACAAGCTTCTCGATACCTGCCTGTGGCAGACAGGCAATTTTTAATAACGTGATTTCGAGTTAATTAATTAATCAAATTAAACACAAATTTCAGTAAATCAATGAGTTATAAAAAGAAGTCATCTGCATACATTTGCACTATCAGCGGGAAAATTCTTTAAATGTCTCACGCGAATAACGCATATTATTAGCGCAGATATCAATGAGTCAAACTCAAATCGCTTTAAACCAAATTATTAAATACCGAACTCACGTTAATAGTAAAGC
>PHDQ01000339.1 GCA_002841025.1 Bacteroidetes bacterium HGW-Bacteroidetes-13
CCGTTTTGCATTTTGTGGTGAATATGGTGCTTCACTTCATAGAGTTCGTAATAGGCCGTTTTTACTTTAAGAAACAGTTCATTCCTGCGATCCAAATAGGCTTGAAATTTGGCATCCGCCTCCAAGGCTGCCACTTCTTTTTTGGCTTTGAGCGTACCAAACCACGGAAAAGATTGCATGAGTGAAAATCGGGCTTCTTGTGTGCCCACGCGGGTTTCAATCATCTGTCCGAGTGCACTCATGCTCAGGGTCGGGTCGGGTAAACTGCTCACTTGTGGCAGGCGTTGCATGGATGCTTCAAACTCCAAATAAGCCGCTTTGGCACCCGGATTGTTTTCCGCTGCGATTTTTAAATAATCGTCTAAGGATTGTGCCTGACTCGATACTGCCGTCAAAAGCAGAAAGAGATTCAACAATCCATATTTTTTTATCTTTTGTATCATTTGAAAAGTTTTTTGACTTGAATATCAACTTTTAGAAACGCCATCGTTTTCGGGTATAAAAGATGATGATGTAACTTTATTTTCCCGCCAAATAGCCTGAAAAACCGGAACGACAAACATCGTCATCACCTGTAGCAACATCCCACCAAAAGTTGGAATCGCCATTGGTATCATGATGTCCGATCCTTTTCCGGAGGAGGACAGCACCGGCAACAAAGCGATGATGGCAACAGCTGCAGTCATCATGGCCGGACGCACTCGTTTTTTACCGGCTTCCAACACGGCGGCACGAACTTCGGGCACCGTTTGCGGATTGCGTTCTTCAAAAACCTGGTGAATGTAAGTTCCCATAATCACGCCGTCATCCGTGGCGATGCCAAACAAGGCGATAAACCCGACCCAAACGGCCACACTCAGGTTGATGGTGTGCATCTGAAACAAATCGCGCATGTTGATGCCCGCGATGTCAAAATTCATAAACCAACCTTGCCCGTACAGCCAAATCATCAAGAATCCGCCTGCAAAAGCAACAAAAACACCGGAAAAGTGAATGGCAGAAGCCGTGACGGTTTTAAATTGAAAATACAATAAAAGAAAGATGAGCATCAGACTGATTGGAATCACAATCGCAAGGCGTTTCGTGGCACGGATTTGATTCTCATAACTACCGGAAAATTTATAGCTGATACCCGCGGGAACTTTCAATTCGCCTGATTGAATTTTTTGATCGATAAACCTTTGAGCTTCTTCCACCACATCCACTTCTGCCCGATTTTCTTTTTTGTCAAACAGCACGTAGCCTACCAAAAAGGTCTCTTCGCTTTTGATCATTTGCGGACCACGAACGTATTCGACTTTGACCAAATCTCCCAACGGAATTTGCACGCCGGTTGG
>PHDQ01000077.1 GCA_002841025.1 Bacteroidetes bacterium HGW-Bacteroidetes-13
CTTCTCGATACCTGCCTGTGGCAGACAGGCAATTTTTAATAGTAAAGCTGTCGCATTACTATTAAAAACCACCCGAAGTGACGGTTAAAACGAAATTCATTTGAATAGCTGAATAGTTACAAATAATTTAATGATATAAAGCGGTTTTGATAAAAAAGCGCGGCGGCGTTTAGCCAACAAATGCTGTTTATGAATTTTCGGTTTTTCGGAGTGAAATCTGCATAATCGTCCCTTTTCCCGGCTCGGTAAATTTGATTTGCAACTGTCCTTGATGATATTCCTCCACTATGCGTTTGGCCAAAGAAAGACCCAATCCCCAACCTCGTTTTTTGGTCGTGAAACCGGGAGAGAAGATACTTTTTTGTAACTTTTTAGGTATTCCGCTTCCCTTGTCTGCAATAAAAACACGCACCCATTTTTCGTCTTCTTCCATCGAAATACGGATCAATCCCTTGCCTTTCATGGCATCAATACCGTTTTTGATAAGATTTTCGACAGTCCAATTGTATAGTTCGCTGTTCAGGTTAATATAAATCGGGTGTTCGGGTAAAGACAATTCAAACCGTATCATCTTCGAAAACCTTCCGGATAGATAATCAAACGCAGCTTGCGTTTCAACAACCAGATCCTTTCTGACAAGCAATGGCAACGACCCAATTTTCGAAAAACGGTCTGTAATGATGTTGAGGCGTTCTATGTCTTTTTTGATTTCGATTAAGATGTCATCGGAAACTTTTTCTTGTTTTAAAATTTCGACCCAACCAACCAATGAAGACAGCGGCGTCCCGATTTGATGAGCAGTTTCTTTGGCCATTCCGGCCCAGAGCAAATTTTGTTCAGCCGTTTTGTCGGCACTGTAGAAAAGATACATCACCAAACCAAACAACAAAGCAATAATGATAACCACCAACGGAAAGTATCGAATGGTTTTCAACAAATTAGAATCGCCGTAATAAAGATGGCCAAACAATTCGTTGTTGTGAATGATTTCTATGGGTTCGTTTTCTTTACTGAATTGAAGGATTAATTTTTTTAACGAAACCGAATCGGCGGTGCGATTGAAATCGATGTTTCTAAAATCCATCACGTTTTGTTTCGGATCGGTCAAGATCATCGGTGTGGTGGTGTTGCTGCTCAAAACCTGAATGGTCAAGTTGCCAAGATCATCATTTAAATCTGCACTTTTAAGCAACTCCTCTTCCGCCGAACCCCAAATACTCATTTTAACCCGTTCTTCGTCCTTGAATTTTTGTAAAAAAAGATAGGTGTTGACCAATACCAAACCAACTACCGCAAAGGAAGTGAGTAGCAAAAACCAACGAAAAGTAACTTTGGTGTTGAGCAATGAATTATTGTTAAGTCAATTAGATTGCTAAATTAATGAATTTAGAATCCCTTTTTGTTATTAAAAAAAGTAAACTTCCTATTTTGCAATTGCAAAAGACAGCCGGATATTTTTCTGTATCTTAAACGCAACTTATTTTTTTTCATTGCGTTTATGTATATTTACAGTTAAAAATTGTGATGTTTTCAGTTACTCCCGATGAATTAAAGACCGCACAAGTTCACGCCTATTTGTTGGGTGCAGTAGCTCCCAGACCCATTGCTTTTGCGAGCACAGTTGACGCGGAAGGGAATCCCAACCTCTCGCCTTTCAGTTTTTTCAATGTGTTTAGCGCCAAACCGCCCATCTTGATATTTTCACCGGCGCGAAGGGTTCGTGACAATTCAGAAAAACATACGTTGAAGAATGTACAGGCCGTAAAAGAAGTGGTTATCAATGTTGTGAATTATGAAATTGTTCAACAAATGTCGTTGAGCAGTACAGAATATCCCGAAGGCGTGAATGAGTTTACCAAATCAGGACTAACGCCTGTCGCATCTGACTTAATTAAACCTTTTCGCGTTGCCGAATCGCCGGTTCAGTTTGAATGTTTGGTCAACGATGTTGTTTCATTGGGAAAAGAAGGTGGTGCCGGAAATCTGGTTATCTGTGAAGTGGTGAAAATTCACATTCAAGAAAAATATCTCGATGAAAATCGGCAAATCGACCACCGCAAAATAGATTTGGTAGCCCGCATGGGTGCCAATTGGTATTGTCGTGCTTCCGAAGGCATGTTCGAAATACCCAAACCGCTTTCAACCCTCGGAATCGGCGTAGATCAGATTCCTGAAAATATCCGGAAAAGTAAAATACTTACCGGAAACGATTTGGGAATGTTGGGGAATGTCGATATCTTGCCGACTCAAATTGAAATTCTGGAATTTGTATCGAATTTGAAAGCAGAAATTTTATCAAATCCGGAAAGTAAGCACCGTTTGGCAAAGGAATATTTGTCGCGCAACGATGTTCAAAATGCATGGAAAATTTTATTAGCAAATACGTAACATTATGGAAATTATCGGAAAAATCAAGATGATTGGGGAGACCAAAGAAGTCGGATCCAACGGGTTTAAAAAAAGAGAATTGGTCATCACCACAGAAGAACAATATCCGCAACACATCCTTGTCGAGTTTGTGCAAGACAAATGCAGTTTGTTGGATAATTACAAAGAAAACCAAGCCGTGAAAGTGGCAATAAATCTACGCGGAAGAGAATGGACCAATCCGCAAGGCGAAGTCAAATATTTTAATTCCATAACTGGTTGGCGAATAGAAAACCTGCAAACACCAACTTCTTCTGGAGAAAATTTACCTCCACTGCCAAGCCAAGCGTTTGAACCGTCGACAGATGCACAATCTGACGAACCGGACGATTTGCCTTTCTGAAAATAACCGTTCCTTTTTTGAAGTCAGCGTTGTTCATATCAGACTTTATACTTTAGATAATAAACGCGAAATTCCGGAAAAACAAAAGCCCTGCAAAATGCGGGGCTTTTTAAACATGAGAACACTACAACAAACTTTGATTGAGAAAACTTGTCAAAACTAAACATAAAAATGATAATATAGCTTATGTTTTATAGATTTTATTGCTGTTTTGTAGATTTGTAACATATTCCATTGAATATATTGAATTTATCAAACCCTGTGCTCTAAGATTGGTTGACTGCGCTTTTGTCTTAGCACCAGATGTTCGCTTTTAAACCTGTAATATTAATTCTCTGTAAGCATCGCTACCAAAGGCTTTTGGCGTTTTCTGTTTTTCGATTTTAGATGGGGTTTTTTTGGGTCGAGCTTCGTGATTGCAAATTTCGCTAGATGTGAATTCTCTATAGCGGTTTGATTGCGTTTTTGCTCAGTTTTTATTTAAATTTTGGTTTTCGTGATGTGCTTCGCAGTTCTAGGTCTGTAAATTCTGGTTTATTATTATTGCTAAATCTTTCACGGGTACATTTTAATTCCTGTTTCTATTTATCGACTACATATTGATAAGTTTTTATTAATTTTGATACTTTAGTCTGATTAATTATGCTGTTTACAATGTTTGGGAGTTACTATAAACATACTGATTATCTGACTTTTAAAACAAGTGTATTAAACGACATTTCTTCTTCTTTTAATTAAATTTCAACCCTTAATTTGCATTATTAAAAAATAAAAACGTTTCTAAAACAAAATTTATGACAGATATCGAAAACAAATTGCCTGAAATTACCGGATATGCCACGGGATTCTACAAATCGGGGAATTATGGGGGTTCTACCGAAGCGCATCAATTCCCGAACGTTTATCATTATACAAGATATTCTGTTTCTGAGAATGAAAATCAAGAATTAAATCGTGAATTTCAAGAGCTTGTGACCCATTTTTTAGACAAGACTTACGTCAATAACATCGTAACATTAAGGGAATACTTGGCGTACAGATATACCCAAAATAATGCAAAACTTTTGGAAA
Organism: Bacteroidetes bacterium HGW-Bacteroidetes-13; assembly: GCA_002841025.1. Taxonomy (GTDB): domain Bacteria; phylum Bacteroidota; class Bacteroidia; order Flavobacteriales; family Flavobacteriaceae; genus UM-FILTER-40-17. The sequence goes on from PHDQ01000077.1 coordinate 3,842, forward strand.
TTAACAATGCGCCCCAACCTAAGAAATCGGTTGGTGACACGAACCAACCCTTGCCTTATTTATTTTTTACAAATGACGTGGAATTCCCAGTTATTGAGTTAGATCCCTACAGCACAACTTTAACTTTTGATGCGGATACCGCGAACCGTTTAAATACTTTTTTAAAGGAAAATGGCATACATTTTAAAAACCAAATTCCAGATCAATTTTTAACTGATTTTTACGAGCGTTACTTACTTTAAGTCGCGTGATTCCTGCTTGCGCTATCAAGGTTTAGAACCTCAATTCTATCACTTGCCTGCATTTGTTGGAGGCCAATTTATTTAGTAAAACACCCGATCATTTCCCTATTAATCTTAACAACAAACCCTAAAAATGACATCCACACTTCAACATTTATCTACTATTATTGCATCTGAGGAATTTCAAAAGCCCCAAAATTTGTATGTAGGAATTCACCGAGATTTTTCAGCAGTTTTTTATGAATTGTACATACTGAAACGAAACGGATTAAAGGAAGACGATGAAAAAGCAATGATTCATTTTTTAGAAACGTCGGCACCCATCCTTCAAGCAGTTTTAAGTCCGCTTAATTTTAACATAAGCCGTCAAATTGAAAAAATTGTAAGTGCCACTTTTTACGAAAAAGAATGGCTTTCTATTTGCAAATTACGTTCATCAATACAAGCGTTAAAAGAATTGTATAGCCCTTATTTACCTGTGGATGTCCTTATGCCTCAGGATGAAGAACTAGACGAACTCATTAGTGAACGGGGTAAAATTGAAGGATTTGTAGAACCCGGAATCACCCCTTCAAATTTTCCTGACAACCATTGGTGGTGGTGGAAATTTAGTTTGTGATTTCAGTTTATAATATAATTCATCGGTATCTTTAGGTGGCTTTTTTTTAAGTTAAAATAAGCAGCCCTTTTTACTGAATTATATCTAAAACCATATTTATTCTGTCAACAACCAACTGAGGTTCAATCGTTCGCATGCAATTTTCATAACCTTTTGGCACCGTTTTGCCAAAAACCGAAGTAGGTATTTGTGGATAGCGGACGCGGTCAGACAACAGTGCGTTTTCCACGGGTTGACAAAAGGGTGCAAATCCCGCAAACGGATGGGTCACTCCCCACAAAGTGACGGTTTCTACGCCGAAGTTTGCAGCGAGATGTGCGTTGCCAGAATCCATCGAAAGCATCAAATCGAGACTTGAAATCAATTGAAGTTCCTCTGCAAAAGTCAGTTTACCGGCAAGATTATGCGTGTTTTTTTGAGTGCTTGAAAAAAAATTGAGTGCATCAATTTCATTGGGTGCACCAAAAAGCAACATCGTATAATTTTCAGTTTTGTCCAACAAACGAACCACTTCCAGCATCAAATCTTTTGGATAGGTTTTAGAGGGAAATTTGGCAAAAGGAGCGATGCCAATCAATTTTTTTGATGCGTCAATGTTTAGTTTAATCAACAGTTGATTGATTGGTTTTTTGGGGAGCAACGCATTTCTGTCAAGCGAAATGGGAAAGCCCAATTTTTCAAAAACGTCCGCGTAGCGTTGGTGGGTCGTTTTGAGTTGCTTCCAAACTTTGTTTTTGGGTCTTGTCAACCTTTTTTTATCGAGTCGTCCTTTGTGAATGGTCTTTACCGCTGTGCCGCTCAGCCGAAAAAGAACGCCTAAAATCACACTTCTCAATACTTGATGCAAATCGGCGACCGCATCCAAACGAAGTTTTTTCAAATCCCGAAAAAGCCGAATCAATCCCGCAAAACCTTTGTGTCGGTTTTTCAAATCAACCGGAAAAACATCAACGTGTGGAATGTCGGCGAACAAGGGCGAAAAAAAAGGACGCGTCAGCAGCGTGATTTTTACCTCCGGATTTTGGTGAGCCAAAGCCTTTAAAACCGGGACGGTCATGGCCACATCACCCAGTGCAGACAACCGAATGACCAAGATGTGTGCGGGTTTTTTCAAAAGAGAAAACGGTTAGGAGTTAGATTTCTTGTACAAAACCGGATTCAGGCTTTCGTCGTTGTACATTTTCATTTGCTTGTACAATTTCATGTGTTTATTGCCCGATTCGATATCCTTCAAAAGTTGGTCGATGGCAGATGAAAGGTCTTCTCTTTGCAAAAGCAGGATGTCTAATTTCTTCTGGCAAGTGTCTCGATGCGTTTCGGTGGCTTCAACTCGATTCGCTTCTTCGCGCATGTGATAAATTTTGAGTGCCAAAATAGAAAGTCGATCGATGGCCCAAGCGGGCGTTTCGGTATTGATTGTAGAATTTGGATGAGGAACAACGGATGCATATTTCTTTAAAAAATAGCTGTCTATAAATTCCACAAAATCGGTTCGCTCTTGGTTAGAAGCATCTATTTTTCGTTTGAGTTTCAACGCTTCAACAGGATCTATGTTCGGGTCTCGGATAAGATCTTCATAATGCCATTGAACGGTGTCAATCCAGCATTTTCTGTACAATAAATGCGGAAGTTTATGCTCGGGATACGGGTTTGTAAAAGCTTGGTTGACATCGTCGATAACATGATATTTTTGAATGACTTCATCAAAAATTTGATTGGCTTCTTGTGAAAACATAAGGGTAAAGTTTTTACAAAGATAGTCTTTCTGTTGATTTTGATATTTTACCAAACCACCAATCCAATCATTCCCATTAAAATAAGAAGGAGATAGATTTCGACGATAACTTTTTTCTTAAAATCTTCAACGAAAGCAACGGAAAGTACACTCAGAAATGGCACGGTTAGCAAGATAACATCCGGATGAGATTGATTGGAAAAGAAATAAACAATTAAGGATATAAAAAAGCCATAAATAATATGCTGTCTGGTTTTTTTCTGATTGGATGCCTTCAGTTTGAGTTTTTTGACATAAAAATAAAGTGAAAACAAGGCAATAAAAAGCGTGATAACGATGAACCAAAAGGTTTTATAATTCATCCGGATGACAGAATAACCAATCGTATCGAATGTAAAAAAATTTGTAAAATGATCGATTTTATCAAATAAAAAGCAATAGGAAAAAACCGGAAACAAGACAGAGAAAGAAGCAATGAACGGAATAAACCACAACCTGGATGGCACACCGTTAAAATCGATTAAAGCAATGTAAATGATTACAAAAAACAATACAATCCAAAAGTTAAACAACATGCCGATGGTGAGCCAAAAGGCCGCGTCAAAAACTTTTTGACGAATGTCTATCGCTGTGCGGAATGCAAGAATTCTTCGGATTGCCAAGGTCACAAAAATCAACGACCAAATGGCATCGGATTCGATTCGCAAATGCATGACACCAATCAGATAGCAAACAAAGAAAAACAAAGCGAGATGATTGTTTTGGGTAAGTTTGTTTTTATATATGATAAATCCCAAAAGCCAAAGACAGAAAAACAACAACAATGCGGATGAAAATACTTCTGTAATAAAAACAAAATCAGTCGCTTCGGAATATTTTAACTGAGATAGTAAAAACGAGACCGTTAACACAAAACCCAAAATCAAAAAATTGAGGGGTTTAGATTTTCCGAAGAGGGTTGTTATCATTACTTGTTTTTATATATTTGCACTATCTATTTCCAAAATTATGAAAAGTTTTTTTGAAGGCATCCAAGATTTTTTTACGGCTATTCTTTTCAATCCCTTAGATCACGTTCGTGCACTCGAATTGCAAAGCTGGTGGTTGGCAAATGCCGTCAATTGGGTTTTTGTGCTAATTGGTTTTATAGCAGCAATTTACTGGATTAAACAATTGAAAATATTCAACGATCGCGGCGAAGAAAACAAGGATATCTCGTCACATTCTTTCTTGTAAATCAAGACCCAAATCTCTGCGGTAATACATGTTTTTGTAGAAAATGTTCTCCATGCTTTTGTAGGACTTTTCTAGGGCATCGTTGTAGTTTTGCCCGAAAGATGTAATTGCCAAAACCCTTCCGCCATCGGTTAGTACTTCGCCATCAACTTCTTTTGTTCCGGCGTGAAACACCATACTTTGATGCACGTTCTCTAATCCCAAGATGATTTCCCCTTTTTTGTATGCTTCCGGATAACCGCCCGAAACCATGACGACCGTTGATGCCGCACGCGTATCAATGTCCAAATTTATTTCGTTTAGTTTTCCCAGCGAAGTCGCTTCTAAAAGCGTAACCCAATCGTTCTTTACCCTCGGAATTACCGCTTCAGTTTCTGGATCGCCCATACGCACGTTGTATTCGATTACAAAAGGATCGTCACCCACTTTCATCAATCCGATGAAGATAAATCCCACAAAGGGAATTTCTTCTTTCTTCAATCCTTCAACGGTCGGGATGATGATGCGATTTTCTACTTTTTTTAAAAAGTCGGGTGTTGCGAAAGGAACCGGAGAAATAGCTCCCATGCCACCCGTATTCAAACCGGTATCGCCTTCGCCGATACGCTTGTAGTCTTTGGCGGTAGGCAGAATTTTGTAGTTTTTACCATCCGTCAGCACAAAACAACTGAGTTCGATTCCCTTTAAAAATTCTTCGATGACCACTTTATTGCCTGCATTGCCAAATTTGCCGTCTGTCAATATGTTTTTTAACTCCGCTTTTGCTTCCGCGATGTCTTCTAAAATCAGCACACCTTTTCCGGCAGCCAATCCGTCAGCTTTCAGTACATAAGGCGGTTGAAGCGTCTCTAAAAATCGGCACGCATCGCCGATTTGGTCAGAAGAAAAACTCTGATATGCAGCGGTCGGAATTTGGTGGCGAAACATAAAATCTTTGGCGAATTCTTTGCTGCCTTCCAATTGAGCTGCATGCGCTTCCGGACCCACAATCATTACGTCAGTCAATTGTTTGTCGTTGTGAAAAAAATTGCAAATGCCTTCCACCAACGGAACTTCCGGCCCTACCAAAACCAATTGTATTTCGTGGTTGACGACCGCCTTTTTGATCGCTTGGAAATCTAGGACATCGATTGGTAAATTGGTCGCAATTTCCATGGTTCCCGCATTGCCGGGTGCGACAAATAGTTGGTCGCATCTCGGACTTTGTTTGATTTTCCATGCAAATGCGTGTTCGCGTCCGCCCGAACCTAATATTAAAATATTCATCCTTGGGATTTAGTTCTACAAAAATAAGTTTCTTTTGTAAGTGAAAAGAATTAATTTCACACAATTGTAATTTTTATACCTGTGAATATTTTTGATTGGTCACTCAAACTCAAAGGATTTCCGCTTGCGAAAGCCCAACAAAAAATTGAGGAAATTCAAGCGGTTTCGGAAATTGATTTTGAGCAATTTACCCATCGTCAAAAAGAAAAAATTCTACAGCATCATTTTCACAGCAATCCCCACTACCAAAATTTTATAGGTGATAAGCTTCCATTGCATTGGGAAGATGTTCCTGTGATGACCAAGTCCAACCTTCAAAAACCGCTATCTGAAAGGTTGAGCAAAGGTTTTTCACCTCAAAATGTTTATATCAACAAAACTTCCGGCTCGAGCGGACATCCTTTTGTTTTTGCCAAAGACAAGTTTTGCCACGCACTCACTTGGGCAATTATTAAAAATAGATTTGGATGGTACGGAATCGATTTGAATCATTCCTTTCAAGCACGATTTTATGGCATCCCCTTAGATTTTATGGGTTATTATAAAGAAAGAATTAAAGATTTTTTGAGCAAGCGTTTTCGATTCAATATATTTAATTTGAATGAAGCTGCATTGGACAACTATGTTGCTTTTTTTAGAGAAAAATCGTTTGATTACATCAACGGATACACCAGCTCGATTGTTTTGTTTGCAAAACATTTAAAGCAAAAAGGCATCCTATTAAAAGAAATTTGCCCAAGCCTAAAAGTTTGCTTGACAACCAGCGAAATGCTTTTTGATGATGATCAAAAATTACTTGAGCATCAATTTGGGATTCCCATTGTCAATGAATACGGGGCTTCCGAATTAGATTTGATCGCGTTCGACCATCCCCATGAAGGTTGGTTGGTCAATTCGGAAACGCTGTTTGTAGAGATTTTAGATGAGCACAACAAGCCTTTGCCCAACGGTCA
>PHDQ01000340.1 GCA_002841025.1 Bacteroidetes bacterium HGW-Bacteroidetes-13
ACCATGGAAAACTATCAAGACGAAGAACTTTATTTACGTGCCAAGAAGCGTGTAGAAAAAATCAAAGGATTTTATGTACATTTAGTAACCTATATCGCGGTCAATATTTTTTTGATTGCTATGACGCAATTTGACAACATCAAAGCCGGACATTTTACGTGGCACAGTGGCATGTTTTACACCCCGTTTTTTTGGGGAATCGGGTTGGCGTTTCACGCCTTGGGGGTTTTTGTGTTCGGATCGGACAACCGTTTGCTCGGCAAAAGTTGGGAGAATCGAAAAATAAAAGAGTTTATGGAAAAAGACCAGCAATTTTGGGATGAAAACCAATCGGAATAGAGATGAATCAACGGATTGAAAACAGCTTGAAATGTGTAGTCGTAGAGGATGAAAAACCCGCCGCGCGCAGACTTGGGCGGTTGTTGGAGAAAAACGGATTGGAGGTAACCCAACTGTTGCACTCAGTGCAGGAAGCAGTCAGTTGGTTTCGGGATAATTCACATCCGGGGTTGATTTTTTTAGACATTCAACTTTCGGACGGACTGTCATTTGACATCTTCAAAAAGGTGGAAATCAATAGTTTTATCATTTTTACGACGGCTTATGATGCGTATGCTTTGCAAGCTTTTAAATTGAACAGCATCGACTATTTGCTCAAACCTATCGACGAAGTGGAATTGATCGCTGCCATTCAAAAATATAAAGCCCAACAAACGAAAAGTCAATCGATCAGCATCGATTTTGAAACCGTCAAAAGAATGCTTTTTAGCCAATCGGAAGTGAATTACAAACAGCGTATTTCTGTCAAAATAGGCCCACAAATCAAGTTGATATCAGTTGATTCCATCGAATGTTTTTACACCCAAGACAAAGCGACCTATTTGTTCACAGATGAAGGCAGGCAGTATCTGATAGACGAAACTTTGGAAGAAATGGAAACGCTTTTAGACCCGAAGCATTTTTCGCGGGTAAGTCGGCAGTTCATCGTACACATCAACGCCATCAAAAACATTGTTGTGTACAGCAATTCCCGACTGTTGGTGAGCTTGCAGCATTTTGACGAAACAGACATCATTGTCAGCCGCGAAAGGGTAAAGGGTTTTAAGGCTTTGTTGTAGCGAAATTTATGTTTTTTGGGTGAATTTATTTCGCAGCACGCGTTGATTTGGGTTCGTTGTTTTTGCATTTGGATTGGCAAGCAGTTCTATGGACGCAGTGAAATCTTAGCGGTTGGCTGACGAGCAGTAAGTTTTTCCGCTAATTTTTCCGTTTGTCCACGAAGTTCATTTACTGCCGTGCTTTCCCATAACTCG
>PHDQ01000341.1 GCA_002841025.1 Bacteroidetes bacterium HGW-Bacteroidetes-13
GATCCATCTACAGCCAAATACAACCAATCGCTTTTTTCTTTTTGGTTGCAATCGGTTACAGGGACTTATAGAAAAGCATGGCGCATTCAGTCGAAACTAAACAAGATAGAAAATCGTTCCTTTTTTTCGCTCAAAAGCGATATGATTTGGTTCACGCTGATTCATTTTGTCTATGGTGGAATCGTCTATGTGTTCTTTGGTGAAAGCGGGTTGATGTTGTCCTTTTTTTCGGCCATAACAGGCATTTTACTGCTCGAAACCATCAATTATATCGAACACTACGGCTTGCGAAGAAATCTGCGACCATCGGGCAGATACGACCGCGTGGCAGAAAATCATTCGTGGAACTCCAATCATGCGTTGGGTCGCATTGTGTTGTATGAACTCACGCGGCACAGTGATCATCATTTTAAATCGAACAAGAAATACCAACTGCTGAATTGCCACGAAACGAGTCCGCAACTGCCTTTTGGCTACCCAACTTCAATGGTGATTGCCTTTGTTCCGCCACTTTGGTTTCGGCTTATGAATCACCGCATACCGAAAGAAATGATTCCGGTTGTTGAAAGTTGATTTTATCACAATCATCCAACAAGGTAGAATCGTATCTTTGCAGGAGAAACAAAAAACCATGAGAAAGCGCGTGCGGGTGCGATTTGCGCCCAGTCCGACCGGACCCTTACACATTGGCGGCGTAAGAACCGCATTATTCAACTATTTGTTCGCCAAAAAACACGGTGGCGATTTTTTGTTGCGCATTGAAGATACCGATCAAACAAGGTATGTGGTCGGTGCAGAAAAATACATCATCGAATCGTTGAACTGGTGTGGAATTCCTTTCGACGAAGGTGTCGGCAAAGAAAAAGATTGCGGTCCCTATCGACAAAGTGAGCGGAAGAATCTTTACAAACAATATGTCGACGAACTCTTAAAAAAAGAATGGGCATACATTGCGTTCGACACCAACGAAGCGCTTGAAGCCCATCGAAAAGACCACGAAGCCAAGGGGAAAACGTTCATTTACAACCACCACAACAGAGAAAAATTAGACAACGCTTTGACGATTTCTCCGGAAATAACCCAAAAAAGAATCGCAAACAAAGAAGAATATGTAGTCCGATTTAAAACACCCGCAAATCGAACGCTCGAATTTTCAGATCTCATCCGTGGTGATATACAGGTAGAAACCAACCAATTGGACGACAAAGTTTTGTTTAAAAGTGACGGCATGCCCACCTATCATTTGGCAAACATCGTCGATGACCATTTGATGAATATCAGCCATGTGATTCGCGGCGAAGAGTGGTTGCC
>PHDQ01000002.1 GCA_002841025.1 Bacteroidetes bacterium HGW-Bacteroidetes-13
TCTTCGGCGTTCCATTGCAACAAAAGATCAATCATATTGGCATCAACGCTGTTGGTATTTCCAATGGTAACTCCGGCAGGCGTTGTTTGCGTACCGTAACGGATGTACATATACATTACCATCCTGGCAACATCGCCTTTCCATTCATCGCCAGGATACCAACCTCCCCCGGATGACCCGGCATTTCCCGTTCCTGCCGCATAGGGTGTATTGGCTCGTTGTCCATTGAATTGCACATCTGATGCACGCACGTGGTGAACGTCTGTTCCGGGACCGGGACTTGTGTTAAAACCGCCTAAAGATTGGGGATAGACATGCTCTCTATTCCATTGACCGGTTCCTCCGCCATTGTTGTTCTTGTCTCGGGTGCGGTCATTGATGACACTGGCATCAGCATCGTTATAGCCGTAAATCAGCAAAACTTTTGATTGGGTAGGATCGTCCGGGTCAAGGTCAACAATTCGATCGGCTTCCCAAACGCCGGGTGAGTAAGATAAAACTTTGGTGTGTGTATTGATGACTTTTGTAGCAAGTTCATTGCGAAGTGGAATCCCGGTTAGCGTAAGATTTACATCATTGTAATAAGTCTGTTGGGCAGATGCAAACGCGGTAAAAAAAAGGGCAATAAAAAGTAATCTTAATTTCATAAGTACAGTTTTTAGGTTAAAAAATTTGGTTTGCGAATATATAATTTTATGTTAAAAACAAAAATTAAAATTGTATTAAATATCTCTAAATAAAAACAGTCCTATAAGTTAGGGTTTCCTATTGAGTCTTGCCATGTAAAAACCGTCAAAACCTTCGGATGGAAAAATCTTTTTTTCTTGCTCAAAAACGAATGATCTTCCAGCCTCCGATTGTAAGAATTTATCAACCTGATTGCGATTTTCTGAGGGCAATATGGAGCAAGTAGCATAGACCAATTTGCCTCCGGGCTTGACCATTTTGGCATAGTTATTTAATATTTCGGCTTGTGTTTTTTGGATGTTTTCAATAAACTCCGGTTGCAGTTTCCATTTTGCATCGGGATTTCTTCGGAGTACGCCCAAGCCACTACAAGGCGCATCAATGAGAACTCGGTCGAGCTTTTCTTCTAATTTTTTTATGACTTTGGTTGAGTCTATCACGCGTGTTTCGATGTTGTGCGCACCGCCTCGTTTGGCGCGACGTTTGAGTTCAATCAACTTTTTTTCGTAGATATCGAGTGCAATCACTTGCCCTTTGTTTTCCATCAGCGAAGCTAAATGTAAAGCCTTGCCTCCGGCACCGGCACAGGTATCGGCAATCCGCATACCCGGTTCGATTTCGAGAAAACGCGCTACCAATTGTGAAGAAGCATCCTGTACTTCAAAAAAGCCGTTTTTAAATGCTTCTGTTTGAAAAACATTGGCACGTTCTTTCAATTTTAAAGCATCCGGATAGCCATCTATAAAATCTGTTTCAATTTCTGATTGATGTAAAACGGCTTGCAATTCTTTTTTGTTGGTTTTTAAGGTATTTACCCGCAAAATCACATCGGCAGGTTGGTTGAGTGCTGCGATTTCTTTTGTCCAAACCGCTTCTCCCAACTCTTTTTCACCCAATTCGTCGAGCCAATCAGGAATAGATTCTTTATATTTTCTGATTTTGGAAAGCTCATCATACCGACCTTTAATCCGTCTGACCGGGGTTTCTTCAAAATATTTCCAATCGGGAAGCTTAATCCCTCTCAAGACAGCCCAAACGGCAAAAATCCGCCAAAGTTTGTCTCTGTCAAAAGGTGCTTTTACTTCGGCTATTTCTGCGTATAATCTTTTCCAACGAACGATTTCATAAGTAGTTTCTGCTACAAATCCACGATCGCGGGCTCCCCAACGTTTGTCCCTTTTGAGCAATCGCTCGACTACTTTGTCTGCATATTCTCCTTGGTTGAAGATAAAATCCAACCCATCAATTAAAGCAAAAACTAGATTTCTGTGAAGCCTCATTTATTTGTATTTTGGCAAAGATATTATTTAAAGTTGATACGAATCGTTTTATAAAATTTATCCCCTTATGAAAATACATTTTGCCGCTTTTATTCTACTGTTATTCCTTGTTTCTTGCAACCAAAAAGAAAATAAAAAAACATCCATTAACGATGTAAAGATTGAAACCATTTACGAAGATTCCATCAGCATACGCGCGATTGAAGTTTGGAATGACAGTACATTGTGGTTCGCCTCCGATCAGGGAAAATTTGGCGTTCTGATTGGGAAAACACCAAAAATTGCCCAATTGAGGTACAACGATAGTTTACTAACCTTACGCTCGATTGCGAAAACGGAAAGTTCCATTTTTATATTGAGTTCAGGAAATCCGGCTGTTTTATACAAAACTTATTTTGATGGAAACGAAGTTTCGCTGATGTCTGATGTTTATCTTGAAGAAGGTGAAAAAGTTTTTTACGATTCGATGGTTTTTTGGGACGACTTGAATGGCATTGCGATTGGCGACCCGACTGAAAATTGCATGTCCGTTTTGATAACCACCAACAGTGGCCTCACTTGGAAAAAGATTTCCTGCGAAAGCATGCCAAAAACAGTCGATGGTGAAGCTGCGTTTGCGGCGAGTAACACATCGGTTTCTGTGTTTGGAAACCACGCATGGATAGCAAGTGGCGGCAAAATCGCAAGGGTGTTTCACACAGCGGATTTAGGAAAAACGTGGGAGGTTTTTGACACACCGATCATTTCCGGAGAAAGCATGACCGGAATTTACAGCATCGCGTTTGCTGATGAAAAAAACGGTATCATTTTTGGCGGTAATTGGGATGCCAAACAAAACAATACGGGCAACAAAGCCGTTACAAAAGACGGCGGCAAAACATGGCGATTGGTTAGCGAAGGAAAAAATCCGGGCTATCGGTCGTGTGTACAATTCCTTCCCAATAGCAAAGGAAAAGAAATGGTTGCCATCGGGAGTGAAGGAATCGACTATTCGGCAGACGGCGGCGAAACATGGAAAAACTTGAGTTCGGAGGGTTTTTATACCCTTCGATTTGTCAACGATTCACTTGCCTTTGCGGCAGGAAAAGGAAGAATTTCAAAATTAATTTTCAAAAGAGAATAATTTAAAGCATTCCATTCATTATGAATTTTTAGTTAAAATATTAGACAACCGTTAAAATATTGTTATATATTATGAACAGATGCAACATTTATCGAATTTAAGCGTCTATGTAATTGACAAGATCGAAGCGTTTGCTTCAAATAGAATAATAAAGAAATTTGTTATTTGAATTAGCAAAGAAATCCCGTTTTTCGCGGGATTTTTTATTTGATGCCGTTGCTGTTAAGGCTCGGAACTATTTCTTTGACCATCAAAAAATGCATGCCAACTCCCTTAATTTCATAGGGTTGACCAATCACCTTACAATTTTGTTTCAAATAAAAATTTTTAGCAATTTCCCGGGCATTAAACCAAAGTATGTTCGCCTTTTTTTCTCTCAGTTGGTTTTCACCTGCTTTGAATAGCATTTCGCCAAATCCATTTTGTTGAAATTCAGGCAAGACAGCCATTCCCCTGAGTTGGTATTGTTCACCCGAAAAATCAGCGTGATTGTTTTTCAAATAAGACGCAACTCCAACCAATCGATTGTTGGCATATACTCCCAAATGAAGAGATTCGGGATGCAAATCTCCTTCAAAAGAGCAAGTTTCTATCGGTTTTCCCTGTCTCAAAACGGGATGCCTTACCGCATAAGTTTCCGTTGATGAAATATTTTTTAGTACGGTTTGAATAATTCTTTTCTCGGACATCGTTGATTACTTTTAAAACGACTGTTATTTTTGCTGGCGTATATTTTAGATTAAACACTTTACTTTCCGATACAAAAATTGGCAAAAATATTTCCAAGTAATTCATCATTAGATACTTGACCTGTTATTTCACCTAAGTGATACAAGGCTTGACGAATATCAATTGCCATCAAATCTGAAGTTAAATTGGATTGCAAACCCTGTTTCACTTTTTGAATTTCCACCAAAGCTTTCAACAGCGCATCATAATGACGCGTATTGGTCACGATGGTTTCGTTGTTGCGCAAAGCGCCGGTATTTACAAAAGAGATCAAGGTGCTTTTTAGTTCTTCTATGCCTGTTTTATTTTTAGCAGATATTGTTTCAAGTTTAAGGTTTAAGGTTTCAAGTTGTGTCCGAATGTTTTTGATATCTGCTTCCGCGATTAGATCTACTTTATTGATGACAATCACCAAAGGTTTTAACGGATACTTGTTTTTAACTTTTTCAATTTCAGTGATGTATTCAAAACTTTGGACTTTAAACCTCGAACCATCGAATAAATAAACAACCAGCTGTGCCTGCTCAATTTTTTCAAAAGTACGTTTGATACCCAAACCCTCAATTTGGTCTGTGGTTTCCCGAATACCAGCTGTATCAATAAACCGAAAACCGATGCCCTCAATCACCAACTCATCTTCGATGGTGTCGCGTGTGGTACCGGCTATTTCTGAAACGATGGCGCGTTCCTCGTTGAGCAAAGCATTGAGCAAAGTTGATTTACCGACATTCGGCTCCCCAACAATCGCAACGGGAATCCCATTTTTGATGACATTTCCCACCGCAAAAGAATCTATCAATCTTTTCAGTATAAATTCAATTCTGTTCAACAAATCGTAAAACTGTGTTCGGTCTGCAAATTCTACATCTTCCTCCGCAAAGTCGAGTTCGAGTTCAATGAGTGACGCAAAATTAAGCAACTCTTCCCGCAATTTCGCAATTTCGTTGCTAAATCCACCTCGCATTTGTTGAATGGCTATTTGGTGACTGGTTTCGTTTTCCGAAGCGATCAAATCGGCAACGGCTTCTGCCTGGCTCAAATCCATCTTTCCGTTGATAAACGCACGCAAAGTGAATTCGCCCGCTTGTGCCATGCGACATGCTCGCCTTAGCAACAATTGGATGATTTGCTGTTGAATAAAAATCGACCCATGACATGCTATTTCCACTACATTTTCACCGGTATAGGAATGTGGATTTTTAAAAATTGAGAGCAACACTTGGTCCAATACTTTTTCGCCATCAACAATATATCCCAAATGAATTGTGTGCGATTTCTGATTGTTTATGTCTTTGCCGGAAACCGATTGAAACACTTTCGATGCAATCACAATCGCATCTACACCCGATAGGCGAATTACAGCAATGGCACCGACACCCGAAGGCGTGGCCAAAGCGACAATGGTTTCTTGATACATACACTTACTTTTTGCAAAATTAAGAAATTTTAAAGCAACCTAATCGCGTCAAAATCAACTGTAATTCTGTCACATAAAACGCCTTCAAGTGACTTTATGTCATTATATTTCAGCATTATACAGTCAAAATGTCGCAGTTTATTCATTGGAATGTGAATTGATGAAGTCCTTAAAAAAAATAAATGTTTAACTTTAAAAACTCAAACATCATGACACTTGTAAAAACAAACAACGACTTTTGGTTTCCATCCGTTATCGACGAATTCTTGAAACCCGATTTTTTTGGCGGAAAACTTTCCATGGGATTGGAAATTCCGGCCGTCAACATCAAAGAAACAGATCGTAATTTCGCTTTGGAATTGGCTGCTCCCGGCAAGAAAAAAGAAGATTTTGTCATCGAAGTTGACGATAATATCTTGACCATTTCTTCTGAAGAAAAAACTGAACATGTAGAAGAAAACAAAGAAGAACGCTACACACGAAAAGAATTTGGCTACTCCTCATTCAAACGTTCATTCACTTTGCCTGATTCTGTTGATGAAGCACACATCAAAGCAAGTTACAAAGAAGGAATTTTGACACTTACCATGCCTAAACGCAAGGAAGCTCTTCCAAAACCTAAAAAAATGATTGAGATTGCCTAATCTGCTTTTTGGGCAACTCAAAATGGAAACCTCACCGCTCAAATGCTGTGAGGTTTTTTTTGTTTTTGTATGAATGATTTATAAAAACTTGTTTTTTGAAGTGGTTAACTGCAAAAGAATCATTTTGAATCCTTAAAATTTATTAACTTGCAATACAATTTACAATCTTTAAATATAACCATCAATTAAAGCAAGTCTATTTATGTATCAATCTCGAATAATTGGTCTCGGACATTATGTGCCTGAAAATATAGTTACAAACGACGATTTATCAAAATTAATGGAAACCAATGATGCTTGGATTCAGGAACGAACAGGCATTCAAGAAAGGCGTTGGGTGAAACCCGGTTCGGGCGAAACGACTTCAACCATGGGCACAGAAGCATCAAAAATTGCTATCGAACGTGCCGGTATCGACAAAGACGACATCGATTTTATCATATTTGCTACCTTAAGCCCAGACTATTATTTTCCGGGACCAGGCGTTCAAGTTCAGAAAGCATTGAACATTAAAACAGTGGGCGCGCTCGATGTGCGAAACCAATGTTCAGGCTTTTTATACGCACTTTCAGTTGCCGATCAGTTCATCAAAACTGGCATGTACAAGCATATTTTGGTCATCGGATCTGAATTGCACTCACGCGGATTGGACAAAACCACTCGCGGGCGAGGTGTTTCGGTAATTTTTGGCGATGGTGCCGGTGCTGTTGTTTTGAGTAGGTCTGAAGACACAAACCGCGGCTTACTTTCAACTCATTTACATTCGCAAGGCGAGCATGCAGAAGAGCTTTCACTTATCGCGCCCGGAATGGGAAAACGTTGGGTGAATGATATCTTACAAGAAAACGACCCGAATGACGAATCTTATTTTCCATATATGAATGGGCAATTTGTTTTCAAAAATGCCGTCGTTCGATTTGCAGAAGTCATCAACGAAGGTTTACAAAAAAACAATCTCACCAAAGAAAACATTGATTTGCTGATTCCACATCAAGCCAATTTGCGCATTTCACAATTTGTGCAACACAAATTCGGCCTGCGCGACGATCAGATTTTTAACAACATCATGCGGTACGGAAATACTACGGCAGCATCCATACCCATCGCACTGTCTGAAGCGTGGCAAAAGGAAAAAATAAAAGACGGTGACTTGGTAGTTTTGGCTGCATTTGGCAGCGGATTCACTTGGGGAAGTGCGATTATCAGATGGTAAAAAAAATAACTGTAAACCTTGGTTTTTGGATGCTTTAATTTGAATGAGTATTTGTTGGATGAGGAGTTAAGAGCCGTCACGTAAAAAAGATTCAACTTGTTTTGTTTCGAATTTCAATAATTTCATTAATTTTATATTGAAAAACAGTTCTTTAACACCAAAAACTACTCACCATGAAAACGAAACTAATTTCCGTTTTTGCTCTGCTCTTATTAATGTTGGGGTTAATTTCATTTAACCCAATTTTATCAACCTCGACCGACTTAGAAGGTCCTTGGAAACTGAAAAGCATTCATATTTACGAAGACAACCGCATCATAGATACCATTGTTTCGAGCGAAGAATACAAACAGATAAAAATTTACAGCGAAGGAAAAGTAATGTGGACGCGTTATGTCCCCAAAGATTCTGCTGAATGGTTTGGCTATGGCTCGTACAAAGTGAATGATGGAATTTTGGAAGAAACTTTGGAATACGGATCTACTTCCATGATGAAAATAATCGATACCATGCGTGTTTTCAAGTTTAAATTGGAAGTTTCAAGAGACAACTTCAGCCAAATAACCGTTGATGCAAACGGACAATACACCCAAGCTGAAAATTATGAGCGGATTAAAAAATAAAAAATCAATTCAACGCTCTGATTTTTAAATTTCTGAAAGCAACTTCATTTCCGTGGTCTTGCAAACCGATTTTTCCACTTTTGATTTTGGCAAAAGCCGGCCAATCTTTAAACTTGGATTTGGCAACCATGGCGTCCCATGCCTCTCCTTGCAGTGGGAAGGAAATTGCATCTTTTCCGTTGATGCTGAGTTTTCCCAAATTTGCCTTGTGATTGATTTCCAACACATACAAATTCCACTCTCCCGCGGGTTTGACCAAGCCTTCGGGCGCGGCTATCATGTCGTATAAGGCGCCCGCTTTGTGGGTCGTTCCGTTTTTTGCATCGGGGTGACGTTCGTCATCCAACAATTGAATTTCTGCACCGGTTTCATAAGCTTCCGGATATTTCGGGTCTTCTTTTACGCCCCAAAACAAACCGCTGTTGCCGCCTTCGGATATTTTCCACTCGAGCGACAAGACAAAATCGGTATAAACCTTGTCCGTCACGATGTTGTTCCCACGAGTCGATTCGGGTGTGGGTCTAAAAACCATCGCACCGTCTTCAACATGCCATTCGGGCGAAACCCCTTCCTTGAGATACAAATGCCAACCGTCAAATGATTTTCCATCAAATAGCGGTGTCCATTGTGCTTCTTCGTTTGTTTTCATATCGGTGGTTGCTGTGATTTCGGTTTCTTTATCTGCTTTTTTGGTATTTTGACAAGCGGTAAAAGCCATCAAAAGTGTAAGCATGAGGATTGGTTTTTTCATGATGAGTTACTTTATTATTAACGATTGTCGATTGATGATTACAGATTTAAGATTTGTTTTACTGCTTGTAAACACAGATTTTTTTGGCTATGATAAATATATTTAAAAGTGATTAGTTGTAAATGACTATCCATCTTTTATTTTTGACGCTGATGTTTTTATGCTTGCAACAAAAATGGAAATTAATTCATTATTTTCACGAATTAATGTTTCTAATTTACCCGCTTCTTTCACCAATTCGGCACCTTTTTGAATTTGCATATTAACCATACATTCTCTTAATTCTTTTAGGCAGACTTTCATTTTGTGTGAAAAATCACGGTTTGATTCTGCACTTCGTGCTTCACCATAATTAAGTGCTGAAGAAGTAGCGGATCGAATCAATTGTTTTGCAAGGTGTTCAGCTGCAAACCCGCTTTCAATCTTCTTACACATCATAATCACATCTATTGAAAATTGAATTAACTAATCTTCAAGCTGATTTGCCTTCATAGAAACTTATGTTGAATTGATATTCTAAATTCGTTTTTGCAAAAATCACCAATCGTTAATCATTAATCTTTTAATCAAATTCCCAAAATCTTTTTCAACTTTTCTCTGTCGATATCTGCTCCGGCGAAGTCGTCAAAGGCTCTTTGGGTAGCTTCAATGATATGGCTTTTGATAAAGGGTGCGCCTTCGCGTGCGCCTTGTTCCGGACTTTTGATGCAGCACTCCCATTCCATCACTGCCCACACATCACAACCGTATTGGGTGAGTTTTGAAAAAATAGTTTTAAAATCGATTTGGCCGTCACCCGGCGAACGATAGCGCCCGGCGCGGTCGCCCCAATTGTTGTATCCGCCAAACGCACCTTTTTTCCCGGTCGGGTTAAACTCGGAATCCTTTACATGAAATGCCTTGATAAATTGGTGGTAATGGTCAATGTATTCGATATAATCCAATTGTTGCAGCACAAAATGGCTCGGATCGTAAAGGATATTCACGCGTTTGTGATTGCCCGTGGCTTCCAAAAACCGCTCGAAGGTGTCGCCGTCGTGGATATCTTCACCCGGATGGACTTCATAGCAAACATCTACTCCATTTTCGTCATAGACATCGAGGATGGGTTTCCAGCGTTTGGCCAATTCTTCAAAGCCCAACTCAACCAATCCGGGCGGTCGTTGCGGCCACGGATGCCAAGTATGCCAAAGCAGTGCGCCTGAAAATGTGGCATGCACATTGAGTCCCAATCGTCTGCTGGCAACAGCTGCTTTTTTGACGGTTTCGACCGCCCATTCGGTACGTGCTTTCGGGTTTCCCCTCAATGCCTCAGGTGCGAAATTGTCGAACATGATGTCGTAAGCCGGATTGACCGCCACCAATTGACCCTGTAAATGTGTTGAAAGTTCCGTGATTTCCAATCCATAGGAATTGATTTTTCCTTTGAGTTCATCACAGTAGGTTTGGCTTTCGGCAGCTTTGTCCAAATTGATGAGGAATTTCTCCCAGGTCGGTATTTGTATGCCTTTGTATCCTAAATCCGCTGCCCATTTGCACATGCCGTCCAATGAATTGAACGGCGCTTTGTTTTCTACAAATTGCGCTAAAAATACAGCGGGTCCTTTGATGGTTTTCATCTTTATATTGGTTATTCGTTATACGTTATTTGTTATCAGTTTTCAGCCAATAGGCATTAGCCATAAGGGTTATAAGTTATAGATTATAAAAGTTGACAAACATTCAAAATCAAAATCTATTAAATCTTTAAATCATCATATCATCAAACCATTAAATCATCAAATCATTAAATCATCAAACCATTAAATCATCAAATCATTAAATCATCAAACCATTAAATCATCAAATCATTAAATCATTAAATCATTCTAATCCAACGTCACCCAAACATTCCCTTTTCGGTGCGATTCGACGGCTTTTTCGATAAAATCCATGCCGCGTGCGCCATCGATGATGGTTGGAAATTCACCTGAATTATACGCTTCACCGCGGATGGCTTTCGCTATGCCTTTGTAGATGTTTCCCATCGAATCGAAGATGCCTTCCGGATGACCCGGTGGTAGTTTGGTGCCGTCCAAAGACAGCTTGGAATTATAGGCATGGCCGGGTTTCAACACGCGAAGTGGTTGGCCGTCTTCCAATAGATATAAATAATTCGGGTTTTCTTGTTCCCATTTCAAACCTGCTTTTTTTCCATAGACTTGCACGGTGAAATTGTTTTCTTCACCCGTAGCAATTTGGCTGGCGCGAATTACACCTTTCACGTTTTTTGAAAAACGGATTAATATGGTGCCGTCAATGTCCATACGGTTGTCTTCGTACAGATAATTCAAATCTGCCAAAATGGAATTGACATGCTGTCCGGTGACGAATTCTATCATATCGAAAGCGTGCGTGCCGATGTCACCTACGCAACAACTGATTCCTGATTTTTCGGGGTTCAAACGCCAAGTGTTTGCGCGTTTTTCTTTGTCGTGAATAATTGGGTTTATCCATCCTTGATAGTATTGTGCATCCACTTTTTGAATTTCGCCCAACTCACCGCCGAGAATCATTTCACGCATTTGTCGCACCATCGGGTAACCGGTGTAAGTGTAAGTAACCGCGAAAACAGCCTTTGTCTTGGCCAAAGTTTCTTTCAAAATTTTGGCTTCTTCGTAGGTCGTGGTCATCGGTTTTTCGCAGATGACGTTGAAACCGTTTTCCAACAGTTTTTTGGCCATCGGAAAATGCAAAAAATTGGGTGTCAAAATCGAAATAACCTGCATACGCTGGTTTTCCGGCAAGGCTGTTTCTTTCTCAATCAACGTATCAAAGTCTTTGTAAACGCGGTGGGTCGGAATTCCGATGCGCTCGGCAAACCCGATGTTTTCCTCAATATTTGGATTAAAGACGCCTCCTACCAATTCAAAACTGTCAAACATAGACGAAGCCACTCGGTGCAACACACCGATTAGTGAATCGCCCCCGCCTCCTAATATTCCTAATCTTATTTTAGAACTCATAAAAATAATTTAATAATTTGAAAATATAACAATTCGATGATTATAAAAACTAAGCTTTGTATTCAATTTTTTCATTTTTGAAAAACAAAGCGAATAAAACAAACACGCCAATGGCAAAATAAGCCGGGAATGTCCAAATCGCTTTCCAAAGATGTGTGTTGTCAGGGCGAAGAAATTGGTCGGTAATTTTTCCGGCTACCCAAAATCCAATCAACATACCTACACCGTAGGTTGCCAAGGTAATCAAGCCCTGCGCGGCACTTTTGTATTTGGCACCCGCTTTGGTATCGGTATATATTTGCCCGGACACAAAGAAAAAATCATAACAAATACCGTGAAGTGCAATTCCTATCAGCAACATATAGGTGAGTTCGCCCGCATCGCCATAAGCGAAAAGAAAATAGCGCACTGCCCAGGCAGCCATCCCAACCAAAATGGTTTTTTTGAAGCCAAATTTGGTAAAAAAGAAAGGCAGCAACAACATAAACAGTATTTCAGAAACCTGCCCAATAGCCATTTTCGCTGTAGGGTTTGTCATGCCAATTTCGGACAAAAACGGATTGGTATTTTGATAATAAAAAGCGAGCGGAATACAAATTAATATGGAAGCCAAAAAGAAAATAAAAAAGTTTTTATCCTTTAATAGCTTTAAAGCATCCAAACCTAAGATTTCTGAAATTCTTACTTTTTCACTTCGATCTGCCTGTGGTGGAGTTTTTGGTAAAGTGAAGCTAAAAACGCCCAATATTGCCGAAGCAACACCGACCATCATAAAAGTATTGCTCAACAAACCTTCTGCCCTTCCCGCTTCGCTGTCCCAACCTGTATAGCTGATTACAACGCCTGCAATGACCCAGCCGGCAGTTCCAAAAACACGCACAAATGAAAATTCTTTGGAAGGATCTTTCATCTGTCTGAAAGAAATAGAATTGACCAATGCCAAAGTAGGCATATACAATATCATATAGCCAAGAACGTATGGGTAAAAAACAGAAAAATCCGATGCTTGCGCCATCAAATACATGAGTACAGCGCCAAAGATGTGCAAAATACCCAAAATTTTCTCCGCATTAAAATAGCGATCCGCTATGAGTCCTATGATAAAAGGTGCAATGATAGCTCCCCAAGATTGGGTTGAAAAAGCCATGGCAGATTCGGCTCCGGTAGCATTGAGATTGGCATTCAAAAAGGTACCAAGGGTGACAAACCAACCGCCCCAGATGAAAAATTCGAGAAACATCATCAGAGAAAGTTGAATGCGCGTTTTTAAATTCATAGTTTTAAAGATTAAGTTGGTTATTGGTTATTGGTTATTTGAAATTTGTTTTTTAACCATTGATTTCTTTTGCGGTTTTGATCAATAATTTTTTGGTCGCAATGATGCCTTCTTCTTCTGACAATCGATCTCCCTCATATTCCGATCCGATAAAACCGTTGAATCCGGAATCTTTTACAATTTTAAGCATTTTTTTGAAATCGATGAGTGTTTCGTTGCCGGCTGCATCAAAATCAAAGGTTTTTGCACTCACGCCTTTGGCATAAGGCATCATCTGGCTCACACCCAAATAACGATCATATTCTTCAATACAATTACCTTCCCAAACGTCGCCAGTGTCTCGTTTCAGACAGAAATTACCGAAATCAGGCAAAATACCGCAATGCGTGTTGTTGGTCATTTTCATCACCTCGGCTATCAGAACACCATTGGAAGAAAAACCTCCGTGATTTTCAACAATGACATCTACATTTAATGGATTGCCGTATTCAGCAAGTTTTAATAACGACTCCACAGATTTCTCTTTCCATACCTCTTCCCGCTCATCACCAAACAAATTGACACGGATAGAATGGCAGCCCAATTCATGTGCCGCATCCATCCATTTTTTGTGGTTATCGATTGCCTGAAGTTGTAGTTTGGAATCTGCCGAAGACAAAGTCCCCTCGTTGTCAATCATGATGAGTACATTCTGCATGCCATAATCCTTGGCTTTTTGGTTGAGTGTGCCGACCAATTTCTTCAAAGCATTCAGCGAATTTGAATCGTTCTGAAAATACGCACCATAGAGCTGATTCACGTATTCCAGTCCCTCAAAGCCGTATTGATGTGCTTTTGCCGCAAAATCTGTCGGATCCATTTGTTTCTCTAAAATGGCTTTGTGCAAAGACCATTGCGCCAGAGAGAGTTTAAAAAACAAACCGTCATTCAGAGATTCATCCGCAGCTTGTAATCCGTCATGTGTCTTGTTTTCTTTATTGCCGAGGCAGGAAGTCAAGCCTACAGCCGAAATAGCCAGACCGGCCTGAACACTGTTTTTTAAAAAATTTCTTCTGTCCATGAAATTATCATTTAAGGAAATAAATTACACCCATTTCACACAATCTATTTTTTCATTTTTCAAAGTCATAAAAGTATAAATTATCTCTTTACAACTTTACGAAAACGTTTGAACAATATCCTAAAATTTTGTTATTATTTATAAAACCTTGAATAGCACTTAAAATTATTTTACTTTTATCGCTCATTTATCAACTTTCACACAAGTTACTTACGAATATGTTAAATGTTAGCAATTCAAACAATTCTTATGACGCAATCGTAATAGGAACAGGAATTAGCGGCGGTTGGGCAGCCAAAGAATTATGCGAACTTGGTTTGAAAACTTTGGTACTCGAAAGAGGTCGGATGGTTCGCCACATCGAAGACTATCCCACCATGTACAAAGACCCTTGGGATTTTAAAGTCCGAGGAGGGCGCGCGACCCAAGAGGAGCTCAACGATTACGAAAAATTAAAGCGAACCGGATTCGCGACAAATGAAGAACACCAGCATTTTTTTGTGAAAGATTCTGAACATCCTTACAATGAAGTCAAACGTTTTGATTGGGTCAGAGGTTATCAAGTTGGAGGTAAATCGTTGATTTGGGGAAGATGTTCTTATCGTTTGGGTGATTTAGATTTTGAAGCCAATCTCAAACAAGGTATTGCCGTCGATTGGCCCATCCGATATAAAGATATTGAATCTTGGTACACTTACGTTGAAGGTTTTGCAGGCATCAGTGGCGAAAATTTAGGTCTCCCTCAATTACCCGACGGCAATCTACTCCCGCCCATGCCGCTCAATTGTTTGGAAAATCATTTAAGGCAAGCTGTTTACAAAGAAATGGACGGTCGTGTTGTGATGCCCCAAAGAATAGCACATCTGACCGGAAACAAAACTTTTGACGGACGAACCAATTGTCAATATCGCGACCGATGCACACGCGGATGTCCGTTTGGCGGCTATTTTAGCAGCAATTCTTCCACACTTCCCGCAGCCGAAAAAACAGGAAATTTGACCATACGTCCGCACTCTATCGTTCATGAAATTGTGTACAATGCAGACAAAAAAAGGGCGACTGGTGTAAAGATTATTGACGCCGAGACCAAAGAGGAAATTGAGTTCAACGCCAAGGTCATTTTTTGTTGCGCCTCCGCCATGGCTTCTGCTTCCATCCTCTTACAATCAAAATCAGATCGGTTTCCAAACGGCTTGGGCAACGACAGTGGCGAACTCGGACACAACATCATGGATCATCACTTCAACGCAGGTGCTTCAGGCACTTATGAAGGATTTGAAGATAAATACTACAAAGGTCGCAAGCCTTCCGGTTTCTATATTCCAAGGTTTAGAAATCTGGACGAAAAATCAAAACAGAAAGACTTTATCCGCGGATATGGATACGAAGGCGGGGCAGGTCGGTCAAATTGGAAAGAAAGTGTTGCTGAAATCAGTTATGGGAAAAACCTGACACAAAGCATACTCGAACCCGGTCCATGGCAAATCGGCATGACTGCTTTTGGTGAAACCTTGCCCAATCATGACAACAAAATGTATCTCAACTACGACAAACTCGATCCGTGGGGATTGCCAACCATCACTTTTGATGCACAGTTCGGAGAAAATGAGCTCAATATGCGCAAAGACATGATTGCACAAGCAGTTGAAATGCTCGAAAAAGCAGGTGTGAAAAATATCGAAACAGAAGACAATTTGGGCGCACCCGGTTTGGGCATTCACGAAATGGGTACTGCCCGTATGGGACGCGACCCAAAAACATCCGTGCTAAACGGCAACAACCAAATACATACCGTACCCAACGTCTATGTAACCGATGGTGCTTGCATGGTTTCGTCCGCTTGTCAAAACCCATCGCTCACCTACATGGCATTAACGGCCAGAGCCGCTCATCATGCCGTAGAACAATTAAAGAAAATGAATCTATAAACACTAACCAATTTGTCTAATCAATTTAAAAACGTCAAGTATGCTTAATTACATTCCGGAACAAGCCGAGTATGATGCCATCGTCGTAGGTACGGGTATCAGCGGTGGATGGGCCGCAAAAGAACTCTGCGAAAAGGGTTTGAAAACTTTGGTCCTTGAAAGAGGTCGCATGGTTCGCCACATCGAAGATTATCCAACCATGTACAAGGATCCATGGGATTTTAAAACCAACGGTCAAATCACGCAAGAAGAACTGAAAGATTACGAAAAACAAAACCGAACCGGTTACACCACCGATGAAGCCCATCGACACTTCTTCGTAAACGACACCGAACATCCCTACAACGAAGTGAAGCGTTTTGATTGGATGCGAGGCTATCACGTAGGTGGCAGATCCATCATGTGGGGACGCCAAAGCTACCGTTTGAGCGACATCGATTTTGAAGCCAATAAAAAGGATGGCATCGCCGTCGATTGGCCGGTGCGTTATAAAGATATTGCGCCATGGTATGATTACGTCGAAGAATACATCGGCGTGAGCGGAGAAAATTTGGGTCTTCCTCAACTTCCAGACGGAAAATTCTTGCCTCCGATGGAATTGAATTGTGTAGAAACACATCTCAAAGGAAAAATTGCAGAAAATTTTGATGACCGCGTGCTTACCATCGGGCGTACAGCGCACATCACCGGCACCAAAACTTTTGAGGGACGAACCAACTGTCAATACAGAAATCGATGCATGCGAGGCTGTCCGTTTGGCGGTTATTTTAGCAGCAACTCTTCTACCCTTCCGGCGGCAGAACGAACCGGAAACATGACCTTGCGACCGTTTTCCATTGTCCATGAAGTTATCTATGACGAGAAATCAAAACGCGCTACCGGTGTTCGGGTTATCGATGCAGAAACCAACGAAACCATGGAATTTAAAGCCAAAATCATATTTCTTTGTGCCTCTGCCATCGCTTCGACAAGTATTTTACTCAATTCAAAATCAAATCGTTTCCCCAACGGAATGGGCAACGACAGTGGCGAATTGGGACACAACTTGATGGATCACCATTTCAAAGCCGGTGCAGTCGGTCGCTTTGATGGATTTGAAGACCAATATTACAAAGGGCGAAGAGCCAACGGCATCTATATCCCTCGATTTAGAAATGTAGATGAAAAATCAAAACAGCAAGATTTCTTGCGTGGTTATGGCTACCAAGGAGGTGGCGGCAGAAATGGATTTGCGGACACCATAGCCGAATTCAGCTACGGAAAGAACCTGACCGAAAGCATACTCGAACCCGGAAACTGGCAAATGGGCTTGATGGGTTTTGGAGAAACTCTTCCTTATCACGAGAACAAAATGTTCCTTGACTATGACAACAAAGACAAATGGGGCTTGCCCACAGTTACTTTCGATGCCGAGTTCAAACAAAATGAACTCAACATGCGTAAAGATATGATCGCGCAAGGCATCGCCATGTTGGAAGCCGGTGGGTTTAAAGACATCAAACCCATGGATGACCTTGGAGCTCCCGGATTGGGAATTCACGAAATGGGAACTGCCCGTATGGGTCGCGACCCAAAAACGTCGGTGTTAAATGGCAACAACCAAATTCACGCCGTACCCAACGTTTTTGTTACCGATGGATCCTTTATGACCTCTGCCGCCTGCCACAATCCATCTTTGGGTTACATGGCTTTCACAGCACGTGCTGTTGACTTTGCTGTTAAAGAATTAAACAAACAAAACATTTAAAAATAAATATCATGGACAGAAGAAGCGCCATTAAGAACATATCGTTGGGAGTCGGTTACACCCTAGCCGCCCCGGCTTTTTTCAGCTTACTCCAAAGTTGTAAATCTGAACCCAATTGGGTAGCCACCTATATGGAACCCAAACAAGGAAAAGTTGTTTATAAGTTAGCGGAGATTATTTTGCCACCTCTCGAAGACAAAAAAATTCCCGGTGCCATCGATGTCAACGTGCCACAATTTATCGACCTGTTTTACGGCGAAGTTTACAGCCCGAAAGCCAAAGGTGAATTTGACCTCGGATACCAAGCCTTTGTGCAAAAATATGCCGATGCACATCCCGGAGACGAAATCACCAAAGCCGAACCGGATGAATTAGAAGCATTAATCAAACCCTATTTCAACATCACTTTAGAACAGCGAAAAGCCCTGGAAGAAAAATTGGCAGCAGGTTACAACGGTTCGGACGAGCCGTACGCCTACGATGCTGATACGGCTATTTCAAATTTCTTGATTGGTTTGCGAAATCAAATCGTCTATGGATATCGCAGTAGCGAAAAAGTAGGCAAAGAAGTATTGAATTACGATCCGATTCCGGGTGTTTACAACGGTTGTATGCCCCTTTCGGAAGTGGGAGAAGATTCAAAAGCAGGCAGGCCTTGGTCATTGTAATTCCAAAATTTACTTGCTTATAAATGAAAAATCCCCGCTTTTGACGGGGATTTTTTTCAAACCAAATTCAACCTCAAATCAATCGTGTTGTCCTTTGTGATGTTTTCGCATCATCAATCGCTTGCCGGATTTTTCGCGTTGTGTTTTCCATTGTGCGTATTGTTTTTCATTCAAAATGGATTTCATCTCATTTTGAAAAGCAATTTGGCTATCCAAGCGGTTCACTTGCTGTTGGTATCTTTCAGCATCCGTGGGTTGTTTACCGGCTTCTTTGTCTTTTTTTACAGCTGAAAAAGATAGATCCCTTTGCTCATTTTGTTTAAGCAACAAGGCGTTAACTGATTTTTGTTGACTTTCAGTCAAATCCAAATGCAAAGCCATTCGTTTGGTCTGTAAATTGGCGCGCTCCGCCGGAGTTCGCTTTGCGTCTTGCAAACGCAAGTGATGACGCTCGCTTTTGTTGTTCGCTAAATCAGAATTTTTGTCGGTTTGTGCCTGTCCAATTGCGAAAAAAACCAACAGCAAGGGGAAAATTAACTTTTTCATGTTTTTCAAATTTTTATTGTTTGCATCTATGACTAAAAAGATCGCTGTGAGTTTAAAATCAGTTTGTTAAATAATTCAAAAAGATTAATTCTCAAAACGCATTATATAAATTATAAAAATTTGATTTGCAATTACTTAAAAAACAATTATTACAAACTTCAAACCTCGATTGACTCAAAATATCACGACTGCTAAAAAAAAACACTAAACATTTGAATATTAATTTGTAATCGAGTAATTTTGCAATCCTTTTTGCAATAGGAGAATAAAGGGGAAACCATAAGAAAAATTATTTAAAAATCCCTTCCGACACGGGTTGCTCAGTTCTCCGCCCAAACCGGAATACAAATTTAATAATCAGCAAATGGCTGAAGAAACTCAATCTCAAACGCAACCGGAAGCGATAAATCCCGGAGAATTTTTAGCGAACTTCAATTGGAAAAAATATGAAGACGGCATCGACGAAGTAAAAGAAGATCAACTTAAGGAGTTCGAAAAACTTGTCGAAAAAACGTTTATCTCAACCGATGGCGAAGACATCGTAGATGGTGTGGTTGTTCATCTAACAGACCGCGAAGCCATCATCGACATCAATGCCAAATCGGAAGGTGTCATCTCGCTCAACGAGTTCAGATACAACCCCGGATTAAAAGTTGGTGACAAAGTGGAGGTTTTGATAGACACCCGTGAAGACAAAACCGGACAATTAATTCTTTCGCACAGAAAAGCCAGAACCATCAAATCTTGGGAACGCGTAAATACGGCACACGACACAGGCGAAGTCGTAACAGGCTTTGTAAAATGTCGTACCAAAGGAGGTATGATTGTGGACGTATTTGGCATCGAAGCTTTCTTACCGGGCTCACAAATTGACGTGAAACCCATCCGTGACTACGATGTGTATGTTGGCAAAAACATGGAGTTTAAAGTCGTGAAAATCAACCACGAATTCAAAAACGTAGTGGTTTCGCACAAAGCACTCATCGAAGCAGATATCGAAGTTCAGAAAAAAGAAATCATCGGTCAACTCGAAAAAGGTCAAGTACTCGAAGGTGTGGTCAAAAACATCACTTCCTACGGTGTGTTCATCGATCTTGGCGGCGTGGACGGATTGATTCATATCACCGACTTGTCTTGGAGTAGAATCAACCATCCAAACGAAGTGGTTGAACTCGATCAAAAAATCAATGTGGTTATCCTTGACTTTGACGACAACAAATCACGTATCCAACTGGGTCTAAAACAGTTGCAATCACACCCATGGGACACCCTCGACGCAAACTTAAAAGTAGGCGACAAAGTGAAAGGCAAAGTTGTGGTCATTGCTGACTACGGCGCATTCATCGAAGCCAAAGAAGGCGTAGAAGGATTGATTCACGTGTCTGAAATGTCTTGGTCAACACACTTGCGTTCCGCGCAAGATTTCGTGAAAGTAGGCGACGAAGTTGAAGCCGTTATCTTGACACTTGATCGCGAAGATCGTAAAATGTCATTGGGTATCAAACAATTGACACCCGACCCATGGACCGACATCACTTCCAAATATCCCGTAGGATCTAAACACAAAGGCATCGTTCGCAATTTTACCAACTTCGGCGTATTTGTTGAATTGGAAGAAGGCATCGACGGGCTAATCTACATTTCAGATTTGTCTTGGACCAAAAAAATCAAACATCCATCTGAATTTTTGGCCATCGGCGATAAAATTGATGTTGTCGTACTCGAACTCGACGTGGAAGGACGCAAACTCAGCTTGGGTCACAAACAAACCACTGAGAATCCTTGGGACAAATACGAAACTGAATTCGCAATCGGTACCACCCACACGGGCACCATCGATGAGTTAGTGGACAAAGGCGCAACGGTTACCTTCAATGAAGACATCGTCGCATTCATCCCTGCCCGTCACCTTGAAAAAGAAGACGGCAAAAAACTCAAAAAAGGTGATGAAGCCGAATTCAAAATCATTGAATTTAATAAAGAGTTCAAACGCGTAGTTGCTTCACACACCGCTCTTTTCCGTGAGGAAGAAGAGAAAATCGTGAAAGCAGCCGCCGCAAAAGCCTCTACTTCCGAAAAAACCACTTTGGGTGATTTGGAAGCACTGGCCGATCTCAAAGAAAAAATGGACAGCAAAAAGTAATTCATTTTTTATAAACCAAACCGAAAAGCTCTCCTTGTGAGGGCTTTTTTTATGGGGCGACACCCCGATAAGGCTTTGAATCAGCCTTATCGGGGTCGGGCTATCCGCTGTATCCCCAACAATTCCGTTTGGCGGAATTCGTTGGGGGATGCCGCTTCTATCCCTGTCGCAGCAAAACCCGCAAAACCCCGCAAGGTTTTGAAATCCTTTTGGGGTTAGATAGATTTCGATAATTTTTTGGTATATCAAGACAAAACCTTAAAAAGTTTGAAACCCTTTCGGGGTTAGATTAAAACATTTTCTAAATCAGAATTAACAATAATTGATTACTTTTGCATTGAAAATGATTTTGTAACATGGCAAACCGTCAACTCCTGATTGATTCAAAAAAAATCCATGTCATCCTCCATCGCTTGGCAAATCAGCTGATTGAAAAACATTTAAACTTCTCAGACACCGTTCTTATCGGGCTTCAGCCCCGCGGTATCGACCTTGCCAACCGCATCAAAAAAATCTTAGAAGAAGATTATCAAATCAAAAACATACCTTTAGGCTACTTAGATATCACTTTCTTTCGAGACGATTTCCGAAGAAATGAAAAACCTTTGGCAGCCAATCAAACCCACATCGAATTTCTGGTTGAAAACAAACGCGTTGTTTTTATTGATGATGTACTCTATACCGGTCGCAGCATTCGTGCCGCACTCACCGCCATACAATCCTTCGGCAGACCTTCAGGCATCGAGTTGCTGACTTTGATAGACCGCCGATTTAGCAGACATTTACCCATACAACCCGATTACGTAGGTTGTCAGGTCGATGCCATCAACACCGAAAAAGTGCTGGTCATGTGGCAGGAAAAAGACGGAGAAGATGCTGTTTATTTGGTTGAAAAATGAAAAATATTAATACCGCGATACTACGATGAGCGAACTCAGTACAAACCATCTCCTCGGAATCAAATACCTCAATTCGGAAGATATCGAACTTATTTTCAAAACTGCAGACCAGTTCAAGGAAGTCATCAACCGACCCATCAAGAAAGTACCTTCGTTAAGAGACATCACCATCGCCAACCTATTTTTTGAAAACAGCACCCGCACCAAACTTTCTTTTGAGTTGGCCGAAAAAAGACTTTCTGCCGATGTCATCAATTTTTCAGCCGCTTCCTCCTCTGTTAAAAAAGGAGAAACACTGATTGATACTGTCAACAACATACTGTCGATGAAAGTAGATATGGTAGTCATGCGACATCCCAACGCAGGTGCCGGCGTATTTCTCTCTCAACACGTCAATGCTGCCATCATCAATGCCGGCGATGGTGCGCACGAACACCCTACCCAAGCCCTGCTTGACTGCTATTCCATCAAACAAAAATACGGCGATCTCAAAGGCCTTAATGTAGTGATTGTCGGGGATATTCTCCACTCTCGTGTGGCTTTGTCCAATATTTTCGCGCTGCAAAAATTAGGCGCGAACGTCAAAGTTTGCGGTCCGGCTACCCTACTACCCAAACACATCGAATCGTTGGGCGTCGGAATCGAACCCAACCTGATCAAAGCCCTCGAATGGTGCGATGTAGCCAATATGCTCCGTGTGCAAAACGAACGCATGAACATGAGTTTTTTTCCCAGCACCCGCGAATATGTCTTACAATACGGTCTCAACAAAAAAATTCTGGATGCACTTCCCAAAAGGATAACCATCATGCATCCGGGACCCATCAACCGCGGCGTGGAAATCACCAGTGATGTGGCTGATTCTAA
Organism: Bacteroidetes bacterium HGW-Bacteroidetes-13; assembly: GCA_002841025.1. Classification (GTDB taxonomy): domain Bacteria; phylum Bacteroidota; class Bacteroidia; order Flavobacteriales; family Flavobacteriaceae; genus UM-FILTER-40-17. The sequence goes on from PHDQ01000002.1 coordinate 22,607, forward strand.
ACAATCCATCATCCTCGAACAAGTGGAAAACGGCGTTGCCATTCGCATGGCAGCCATCTATCTTTTAGCAGCCAAAATCAAACACAAATGAAAACAACAATACAAGACAACTACCTACTCGTTTCTCAGGAAAACCTGAGTTTTGATGATTTCGTCAAAAAATTTACTACCGACTACGATCATTTCAGAGCAAACAACATCGTTCTTGACCTCAACCTTAGTCAGAATCTCACCATCAAAGATTTGACTCGTTTCGAAAAAATTGCAACCCAACATCACAAAATCAAAAAGAGTTTTGTGATTGTTTATGAAGATTTAAACTTCAACGATTTGCCCGAATCATTGGTCACCGTCCCCACACTTCAAGAAGCCAAAGACTTGATCGAAATGGAAGAAATCGAACGCGATTTAGGGTTTTAGGCTATATTGAAAAAGAATTGTACACGCCTCATTTTTTGATAATCAATTTTTTGGTTTCGTTTAAAGCATCAGACTGAATGACCACAACATAGATTCCGGCAGACAATCTGCTGACATCCAAAGAAGTGCTGTTGTTATTCATCGTTTGTTGCAATACTTTTTGCCCTGTCAAAGTATAAATACTTGTTTCAATTGGAAATGCATGATTTTCCAGCGCAATGTTCACGCGGTCAACTGCGGGATTTGGATACATTTTAACAGAACTTTGGTTCTTCAAATCTGCCAAACTCAAAGTAAAATTAGTAGCAAAATAATTATCTAAAAACGCCAATCGTTCGGTTGTCCAATCGTTTATATAAGTCAAATTGTCCGAGTCATAGGTAAAATCCCAAACCATTTCCTCTCGTTCGTAAACTGCATTGGCAAGTAAATAATCGTGGTTTTGCATAAACATACTCATGATGTTCGGAACCGTGATTACACTTGCACGAAGCGCATCCCATCTTGCTTTTACAACACGCGCATAACCACCAATTTCGGTTTGTAAATTGAGTCTGTTGTATAGTCCGTTAGTCAAAACATCGTTGGTAATGTTGTCGCGGTCTCCCAAGGGGTCGTTTCCAAAGGTCCCGTCCAAGTCCCAAGGAACATAAAAATATGGCTGATTTGCATCGTATTTTGCAATAAACAAATTTTTTGCCCGGTTGTCCAATGCGCGCATTAAGTTCATATAAATATAGTAATCCGCTGCGTTTGTAACATCAAATTTGTTTTTGTATTCCGCAGAAAAAGTTGCATCGTCTTCATACACGACAAAACTCACAAAGTCTCTCAACAAAGTCCAGTCGGGTGCAATCTCGTCCGGGTATTCATACCCAAATCCTCCCCAAAGAAAAGGGTCTTCCGGAGGAACCGGAAGTGGGTCGGTATCTAAAAATCGATTGGCTACACCATTTTTTTCACCTTTATATAATTCGCCCCGAATAGTTCCATTGTCCCTTGTTTTCTTCAACTTCAGCTGCTTTCTATCCACTCTTTCGCTCAGCGCATAGACTCCTTTGTAGGCTCCATTCAAAAACAGCTCTACATATTCCATTCTGACACCGGTAATGGCATCGGGTTCTGAAGCCTGATAATACAAGGTGTGTATTTCCCGCCACAATTCATTGTTGGTTTTTCCTCTCAATTTGAGTGGTTCGTTGTACATGGCTTGCAGATTCCAATCATCATCACTGCGCATGCCAAGAAAACTGTAATCAACAGAATTTAAACCCTCATCATCTGCCCAAAACTCGATTCGATAAGATTTCTTTGGGAAAAAGCGGGAAGTTCCACCACGTATTTCAATTCCCAATCTCGAGGAAACAACATTTCCGTTTGATTCTGAAAATGTAAATTGGGAAAGCACACGAGGGTCATCGACAATCTCATTAGTTGTGGTGATATTTACAAGTGGTAATTGGGTGAAATACAGTACATAACTGATGTTTGATTGGTTTTTGACAGCATAGGCTGTACCAATTGCAACAGTTGTTAGCGGAACATCAAACGAGAACAATTCATCCAACATTATCGCGTCTTTCGTTCCCGGAAATGCAACATTAATCTGTTCAACCTCTTGATTAACAACGATTAATTTCTCAGTATGATCAATTTGATATTGATTGACGTTAATCAATACAGGGTCAATTGCCAAACAAAGGTTTGGGCAAAAAACAAAGGCAAGCATTAGGGCAACAAAAGTGTAGTTTTTTTTCATAACAGCTGATTTAGTTAGTAATGTTTGTTACTTTGATTCAGCTGTAAAGTTCAAGACACGAATGCCAAAAAGATGGGATTAATTTCGGTCAAATTTACAAAAAAATAACTTATATTTTAAAATGTAAATTTTATTTTTGATGACTTTTTAAAATCTATCCTAATTTTCAGACTAATTCCCGATTCGTTAATAAAAAATTGTGCCAAGTTAGTCTATACCATCGTTTCTAAGATCATCTCAATATCTTTTTCGGTCGTGTCCGGATTGATAAAACAAAAACGGGCAATGGTTTCCGAAATGCCGTTTGTTTTCCATTTTGTTGGGGCTACCAATGCAAAACCGTCTCGTTGATTTTGAAAAGTCCAATTGCGATAATCATCCATTTTCCAACCGATGCGTCTAAACAAAACACATGACAAACTCGGGTTTCTAACCAATTCAACATGGGATAAATGGGTTATCATTTTTCCTGCGTTCTGTGCCAATTCCATCCCTCTTTCTATGGCTTGTTTGTATCGATCGGTTCCGTGCATGGCCAACGAAAACCAAAGAGGAAGCCCGCGAACACGTCGTGTCAATTGAATTTGATAATCGGAAGGATTAAAGCCTTTTGCGCCTTCGTCTTTGAAAATTTCTAAATACGATCCTTCTTGCTCATGTGCCTTTTTGGCCAATGCCGGATTTTTATAGATAATAGCACCACAATCATAGGGTGAAAACAACCATTTGTGTGGGTCGATGGTGATGCTGTCTGCCTTTTCAATTCCTTCAAACAAAGGTCTAGCCGAATCAGAAACCAATGCGCCACCACCGTAGGCCGCATCAACGTGAAACCAGATTTTTTCGAATTCACAAACCTTTGCAATGCCTTTTAAATCATCGATGATACCGGCATTGGTCGTGCCACCCGTTGCCACCACAGCAAACAAACGCGAGCGATCTTCTTTGTTTAAATCATGTATGGTTTGCTGAAGATTTATTCCCTCCAATGCCTCTTCTGTATCAATCAAAATAATGTCCGCATCAATAACCTTAGCCATCGCTTTGACGGATGAATGTGCGCCGGAGGAAGTAATGATTAAACCGCGACTTTTTGTGTTAGAATCGTCCAAACTCCGCCAATAATCTCTTGCTGTTACGATGGCTGATAAATTGGCTGCCGTACCGCCACTGGTAAAAACACCAAAGGCACCCTTGGGCAATCCGGTAAGTGAAACCAACCAACGCATGGCTTCATTTTCACAAAAAATACCGCCTGCACCTTCCAACCAATACGAACCATGAATACTTGAAGCGGAAGTGACCAAGTCAAACATCACGGCGGCACGGGTGGGTGAAGCCGGTACAAAAGCCAAATGTCGGGGATGATCGATGGGTACGGTTGCCTTAACCAACACATCTTTCCACAATTGAAATGCCTTCTCTCCACCAATGCCTTTTGGGGTAATCGTCTCGCCAGTCAGTGCTTTCAACTCAGCTTCAGTCTTAGGCATGTTCATCTTCGGGTCGGTTTCGGTAATGCGATGGATGGCGTATTTCATCACATCTAATGTCATTTCAACCAAGTCGATATCAATGTTATGCATGATTTTTACTTTAATTTTACAAATTTCCAAATTTATCGTTACATATTTAACAAAGAAATGATATTTATCTGCTGTTGAAACTTTTTATTTTTATAATATTGCACAAGAAAAACGGATGCGTCTCAATGATTACTTTTAATTTATCATTTATGTCTTCTCTCTTCACCAAAAACCTTTTGCTTTTGGTGCAAAACCCGATTGTCCGTCGCCCGTACCCACGCCTTTGAGCGTGTATCATTTTTGGAATCAGGTGTGTCCGTTTCCCCTCTCAAAACAGCTTACTCAAATTTTTTAATTAATTCTAACAATTACCTAAATGGTCAAAATTGTTATTGCAGACGAATCGCATTTCAAATATGCCGATATTATTTGTGAAACCATCGAAATATCCGCTCAACAGCGCGGTACCGGAATTGCCAAACGCACCCCCGAATACATCATCACCAAGATGACCAATCGCAATGCCGTTATTGCTGTCGATGGCGATAAATTTGCCGGATTCTGCTACATCGAAGCTTGGGGGCATGGCAAATATGTCGCCAATTCCGGGCTGATTGTGCACCCGGATTATCGAAACCAGGGTTTGGCAAAAAAAATCAAAGAAAAAATATTTGCCTATTCACAGGAAAAATATCCCGAGGCAAAAATCTTTGGCATTACCACCGGATTGGCTGTCATGAAAATCAATTATGAATTGGGATACAAACCGGTCACTTTTTCCGAATTGACAGACGATCCGACTTTTTGGAAAGGCTGCCAAACCTGCAAAAACTACGATGTGCTCACACGGACTGACCACAAAATGTGTTTGTGTACAGGCATGTTATACGATCCGAAAGATAAAAAACACGAACAAAAGCATCCGTTTAATAAAAAAGTATTGCTGCGCCTTAAAAGCATCAAGCAAGCTTTGTTTCTAAAAAATAAAAAACCATGAGTGATAAAAAATTAGTCCTCGCCTACAGCGGCGGACTCGACACTTCCTATTGTGTGAAATATTTGACCCAAGAATTCGGTTACGAAGTACACGCCGTGAGTGTCAACACCGGCGGATTTACCGATGAAGAAATTGTCGCCAATAAAGAAAAAGCATTGACACTGGGTGCGAAATCCTACGAAAACATCAACGCCGTTCAGTCTTTTTATGACAGCGTAGTCAAATACCTGATTTACGGCAATGTGCTGAAAAACAACACCTATCCGCTTTCGGTGAGTGCCGAACGCATTGTGCAAGCCATCGAAATTGCAAACTACGCCAAAAAAACCGGTGCCAAATACATCGCGCACGGCAGCACCGGTGCCGGGAATGATCAAATTCGTTTCGATTTGATTTTTCAGGTTTTAGCTCCTGAAATTGAAATTGTAACCCCCATCCGCGATAAAAAACTATCCCGACAAGAAGAAATAGCCTATTTGACTCAAAACGGTTTTGCGTGGTCGTGGGAAAAAGCTAAATATTCCATCAACAAAGGTTTGTGGGGAACCAGTGTGGGCGGAGCAGAAACCCTGACTTCTCATCAAGGCTTGCCGGAAGAAGCCTATCCAAGTCAGCTTACTGCGACTGAACCCAAAAGTATTTCTTTGACCTTCCTGAACGGAGAATTGGTTGCCTTAGACGGACAAAAAGACACACCCGTCCGCAATATTGAAAAACTTCAAAAGATAGCATCTGCCTATGCCATCGGACGAGATATTCACGTGGGTGATACCATCATCGGCATCAAAGGTCGTGTGGGATTTGAGGCCGCCGCACCGCTTATCATCATCAAAGCGCATCACTTACTGGAAAAACATACGCTCACAAAATGGCAGCAACATTGGAAAGAACAATTGGGCAATTGGTATGGCATGTTGCTTCACGAAGGCCAATATTTGGACGAAGTGATGCGAAACATCGAGGTTTTTTTGGAAAGCACCCAAAAAAATGTAACCGGTATAGTTTTTGTAACTTTACAGCCCTATCGATTTACCCTTGAAGGCATCGACTCACCGAACGATTTGATGCAATCAGATTTTGGGCAATACGGAGAAACAAACAAAGCATGGTCTGCCGAGGAAGCCAAAGGTTTTATCAAAATCACAGCCAATGCGAATAAAATATTCAATCTAAAAAATCATGTCAACGATTAAAACCATTGGAATCATTGGCGGCGCAGGTTATACCGCAGGCGAATTGTTGCGCTTGCTCATCAATCATCCGCAGGTTTCCATCGATTTTGTGTTCAGCACTTCCAACGCCGGCAATCCGGTTTCGGATGTGCACGACGATTTGGTCGGGCAAACGGATTTGACGTTCTCAAACCAAATCAATCCAGACGTAGATGTCGTGTTTTTGTGCTTGGGTCACGGCAATTCGGCTAAGTTTATGGCCGAAAATGCATTTTCCGAAAACACCAAAATCATCGATTTGAGCAATGATTTCCGTTTGCATGCCGATGCTGTTTTTCAAGGAAAAACGTTTTTCTATGGTTTGCCGGAATTGCAAAAAGAAAAAATAAAATCTGCACAGTACATTGCCAATCCGGGTTGTTTTGCCACCACCATACAATTGGCTTTGCTGCCCTTGGCCAAACACGGAAAAATCCAATCCGATGTGCACATCAACGCCACCACGGGCTCGACCGGAGCGGGAGTTTCGCCCTCTGCAACCACGCATTTCAGTTGGCGAGACAACAATTTTTCGGTGTATAAAGCCTTTACGCATCAGCATTTGGGAGAAATCACGGAAAGCTTGGTTTCGCTGCAATCCCATTTGAAAAACGACTTGTTGTTTATTCCCAACAGAGGCAATTTCAGCCGGGGGATTTTCGCCTCCATTTATTTGGATTTCGAGGAAGATTTGGAAAGTGCTTATAAGATTTTTGAAGATTTTTATCAGGATGCGGTTTTTACAAAAATATCGCGACGGGAGATTCATTTGAAACAGGTGGTAAACACCAATAATTGTCTCATTCATTTGCAGAAACACAAAAACAAATTGCTCATCACGAGCATTGCAGACAACTTGCTCAAAGGTGCCTCCGGGCAAGCCTTACAGAACATGAATTTGATGTTTGGTTTTGACGAAGCAACGGGTTTGAGGTTGAAGGCGAGCAGTTTTTAATAGCCCGGCGTTTCAACGTTGGGATTGATAAAATATAGATTAAATTTTTCGAAATTTAAATAGATGTCGGGTGTTGAGGTTACCACCGAAATAATAATTAAATCATATAATCATCATATCGTTAAATGATAAAAATAGTTCGAACTGTTGCTGAAAATCCCGATTTTATCGAATTGGTCAAGCAGCTCGATGCCGATTTGGCGGTGACGGATGGCGATGAACACGCATTTTACGATCAATTCAATAAACTGGATACCATCAAATATGTGTTGTTGGCTTATGAAAATGAAACTGCGATGGGTTGTGGTGCGATTAAGGAATTTGATGCCCAAACCATGGAAATAAAACGCATGTACGTTGCACCGGATTACAGGGGAAAAGGTATCGCATCCAAAGTGCTGAATGCTTTGGAAAAATGGGCTGCCGAATTGGGATTCTCAACATGCATATTAGAAACCGGAACCCGGCAAAGCAGTGCCATCAGGCTGTATCAGAAAAGCGGATACAATCAGATTCCGAATTACGGTCAATACGCCCACGCAGAAAACAGTTTGTGTTTTGAGAAAAAATTGAAGGATTGGTGAGGCACATTTGGGTAAAATTTTTAAGCAAAAGCCAGTAGGCAATAGTCATTAGAATCGTTTTTTTTTGTTCAGATATTTCATTATCAAATCATCGCATCATCAAATCATTAGTTTATGAAAATAGCCATACTCGGTGCCGGAAATCTCGGTTTGTCCATTGCCAAAGGTATTCTGGAAAGCGAACCTTCCTTTTGCTCCTCTTTGTATTTAACCAAGCGAAATCTGCTGTCTTTACAAGCGTTTGCAAAATATCCGCAGGCTAAAATTGGGTCGGATAATTTGGAAGCCATTCGAAATTCGGAGGTTATCATCGTTTCGGTGCAACCCGGACAATTGGTTGGTGTTTTGGAAGAAATCAAACCGGAAATAACCGAACGCAAACTGATTATTTCGACGGTGACAGGCAGAAACATCGCTGTTTTTGAATCGGTTTTAGGTGCGCACATTCCCATTATCCGCAGCATGCCCAACACGGCCAGCGCGGTCGGGCAATCCATGACTTGTTTGAGTGCGAATGTTGCCGCGAAAGACAAAGTGAAACTCGCCGAAGCGGTTTTTCAACCCATCGGGAAAACGTTGCTGATTGAAGACGAAATGATGCAAGCCGCCACCGTAATCTGTGCCAGTGGCATCGCTTTTTGGATGCGTCTGATTCGCGCCACGACCCAAGGTGCCATCCAATTGGGTTTTGATGCCGCCGAAGCCAAAGAATTAGCCGTGCAAACCTGTTTGGGCGCTGCCAGTCTGCTCCTCGAATCGCAAAACCATCCGGAAACGGAAATCGACAAGGTGACTACGCCGCGTGGCTGTACCATCGCCGGACTCAATGAAATGGAACACGCCGGCATGAGCTCGGCACTCATCAAGGGTTTGGTCAAGTCGTATGAGAAGATTAATTCGATTAAATAATGGTGGCAATAGCCAAATAGGTTGTAGCTATTTGAAAATTTGATATAATAATTTGTTGCGAACTGTTAAAAGTTAAAAATGGAATTATCAGAAATAGCCGAAGTTAGAAATTGGATATTAGCGGGATTTGCTATTGTGGGTGCTTTTATTACCATTCGGACATATAGAAGTAACAATCAACAAAGAAAATTGGATAATACTTTTAAAACTCTGGACTATTTAAGAATGCACATTGGAAAAGAAACAATAGACAGATTTATTGAATTATTTCAAGCTAACAATCCTATAACAAGTAAAGAAAATGAATTCAAATTATCTGATGGTCAAATCCAAAATGTTAAAGATATGTTTACTGATGGAGGTTGTGGAAATGGTGAGATATATAACATGATTCAGGTCTTTGATATGATTTCTAAGTCATTAACTAGAAACTTACTAATAACTGAACTGATTTGGTATGAATATGGTCAAATGATATCAAAATGTTATGAGTGGACAAGACAAATTGAGGAAGATGAAAAAAAACAGTTCAAGGATCTTTCACCGACAGATCAAAAGTTTATGATTAAGCATAAGTCCTTTTATTATCACTTGAATAAATTTATGAAAAATAATAATCATCTTATGATAGAATTACCAACAAAAATGTATACAGACATAGAATAATAAAAAATTAAATCATCACATAATCGCATCATCACATCACCAAAATATGAACCTCTTCAATGTATATCCACTCTATGACATCACGCCGGTCAAGGCTAAAGATTGTTTAATCTATGACGACAAAGGCTTAGAATACCTCGATTTGTATGGTGGTCACGGTGTGATTTCTGTTGGGCATACGCATCCGCATTATGTGAACGCCCTTAAAAAACAATTGGATCAAATCGGCTTTTATTCCAACGCCATTCAAAACCCGATTCAGGAAGCATTAGCCCAAAAACTCGGGCAACTTTCCGGTTATGAAACCTATGCTTTGTTTTTGTGCAGCTCGGGTGCAGAAGCCAACGAAAATGCTTTGAAATTAGCTTCCTTTCACACCGGAAAAGCACGCGTAATCGCCTTTGATAATTCGTTTCACGGCCGAACATCCGCAGCCGTCGCTGTCACCGACAACGAGAAAATCAACGCGCCACTCAACAAGCAACAGCAGGTTACTTTTTTGCCTTTAAACGATATTCAAGCGGTGGAAAAAGAACTCGCCAAAGGCGATGTGAGCAGTGTCATCATCGAAGGCATACAAGGTGTTGGTGGATTGGATCAAGGCACCACCGAATTTTTCAAAGCTTTGGCACAAGTTTGTCAAAAACACCAAGTGATTTTGATTTTGGATGAGGTGCAATCCGGTTACGGTCGCAGCGGGAAGTTTTTCGCGCATCAGCATCACGGCATTTCGCCGGACATCATCACCATTGCCAAAGGCATGGGCAACGGATTCCCGATTGGGGGCGTGTTGATTTCACCCAAGTTTGAAGCCGTTTTTGGTATGTTGGGCACCACTTTCGGGGGCAATCACTTAGCTTGCGCCGCCGGATTGGCCGTATTGGAAATCATGGAGCAGGAAAAATTGATGCAAAATGTCAACGATATTTCGGCCTATTTTATCGAAAAAGCCCAGCAAATTCCGCAGGTCAAAAACATCAAAGGACGCGGCTTGATGCTCGGCCTCGAATTTGATTTTGAAGTAGCCGCCTTGCGCAAACAACTCATCATGGATGGACACGTTTTCACCGGTAGTGCCAACAACAAAAAATTGTTGCGCATCTTGCCTCCGTTGACTATTCAGAAACCACACATCGACTTGTTTATCGAAACGCTTCAAAAGTTTTTGAAACAAGCTTAAAAACGACTGATTTTTCCGGTATGCAAAAAAACAGAAAACGCATTTTACTCAAGATAGGAACGAATACCTTAACCAAGGAAACGCGAAATATTTCACGTGGTAAAATTGAAGACATTGGGATTCAGATTGCCGCCTTGCGTGAGAACTATGAATTTATCATCGTGACCTCGGGTGCGATTGCCGCAGCCCGGCAGTTCGTCAAACTCGAAAGCAATGGGAAGGAAATTACGGTCAAGCAAGCCTTGGCAGCCATCGGACAGCCGCATTTAATGCGCATTTTTCACGAGAGTTTTCACGATTTGGGATTGAACACTTCGCAGTGTTTGCTGTCGTATTCAGATTTTGAAAAAGCACAGTCCAAAACCAATATTGTCAACACCATCAACGTGCTGTTGGCAAACGATTACATCCCGATTATCAACGAAAATGATACCGTGGCCACCGATGAAATTCAATTTGGCGACAACGACAAGTTGGCTGCTTTGACGGCACAACTTGTGCAGGCCGATTTGTTGGTCATCGCCACCAACACGTTTGGCATATACACTTCGGAAAGTATGTATTGCGGTAAGCCGGAAACCATTCTGAAAGTTACGGATTTAGCGACTTTGGCGCATCAACTCGGCGACGCTAAATCTTCCGGTGGAACGGGCGGTATGAAATCGAAAGTGGAAGCGGCGGCCATCGCCCAAAGAGCAGGCATCGAAACCTGGATTGTCAACGGTTTGGAAGATCTGTTTTTGGAAAAAGCGATGAAAGGGGAATGTCCTTTTACAAGGATTATGAATATACGATGATTTGATGATATGATGATATGATGATATGATGATATGATGATATGATGATATGATGATATGATGATATGATTGATTTTGAATGTTGGATAATCTAAATGTAGAATAACTAAACACTAAAAATTCCTAATGGCTATTGTCAAATGCCTAATGCCTAATGCCTTAACAAATAACTTATAACGAATAACTAATAACTATAAAAAAGAATAACAACACAATGAACTACCTGACTATCAAAGATATAGATAACCTAAACGAATGGGTGCAGCAAGCCATTCAACTGAAAAAAAATCCGTTTGCACATCAAAACCTTGGAAAAAACAAAACCTTGGGCATGTTATTTTTCAACCCGAGTTTGCGGACGCGTCTCAGCACGCAAAAAGCGGCCATTCATTTGGGAATGAACGTGATGGTAATGAACTTTACCGGCGAAGGTTGGAGCCTCGAATTTGAAGATGGTGCGGTGATGAACGGCGGCAACTCCGAACACATCAAAGAAGCGGCGGCGGTCATTTCGCAATATTGCGATGTGTTGGCCATTCGCGCCTTTGCCGGATTGGTAGACCGCGATAAAGATTATGCAGAAACCGTGATGAACGGGTTTAAAAAATACGCCACCATCCCGATTGTCAACATGGAAAGTGCCGCCGGTCATCCGTTGCAAGCCTTGGCAGATGCCATCACTATGGAGGAATTGAAGCCTGCCCATCGCCCAAAAGTGGTCTTGAGTTGGGCACCGCATCCCAAAGCTCTGCCACAGGCGGTTGCCAATTCGTTTGTCGAAATGATGCAGTTGCAAGATGCCGATTTTGTCATCACCCACCCGAAAGGCTACGAATTGCATCCTGATGTGGTGAAAAATTCAGCAATCGAATACAACCAGGAAAAAGCTTTTGCAAACGCCGATTTTGTCTATACCAAAAACTGGAGTGCCTACCGCGATTACGGGAAAGTACTTTCCACCGATTCGGCTTGGATGGTCACCGCCGAAAAGATGAAATTGACCAACAAGGCTTATTTTATGCATTGCCTGCCCGTGCGCCGCAACGTGATTGTGACCGACGAAGTGTTGGACAGCCCACAATCGGTGGTGATCCAACAAGCAAATAACCGTACTTTTGCAGCACAGTTGGTGTTGAAGAAGGTGTTGGAAAAATGAAATTAGAAAAAACTTTCCGGCTATAAATTTTGCATTTCAAAACCTAAATTCTTTTCTCTACAATGCCTTCATTTTATACAATCGATACACTTTTTTGTCTTCCTCTAAGTTAATGAGTTTGATTTGCCGGCCTTGGGGAATAAAAAAGTAATCTTTTAATTTTATTTGGCTTTTGTAGGTATCCTTGTAAACATCGAGGTCAAAAGACACATACTCGGGGGTTAAAGGCTTATCCAAGTGTTCGAATTGTGGGTCGAGGTGAACGGTAAAATAGCTGCCCTTCCTTTTTTCGGAAGCCATGGCGTTATAAAACAAGCCGTAGGCAGCATTATAAGGGTTGAAAAATCCCTGTGTGCTGCCTGAGCTAAAGTTGTGGTTAAGTTCAAAAACCGGAAATTGCCACCAAAAATTATGGCCCGTACTCCCTTTGTAGGTTTTGGCGTCCACATGGCCGATTTTCAGCAAATAAGAGCCCTCCGCGGTTTTGTTTACGGCCACATAAGCCCGCGGGGCATAAATGGAGCCTACTTTATATCTAAAATTACTGTGAAACCGCTTGGCTTCGAAATCCTTGTTTACAGTTTTCCCATCAAAGACCAACGCATTTACAGGGCCGTATTGATCTTTAGGATAGACGATGGTTTTGGTCAGTTCGTAAGTGTCAAAATCGTAAAGGTTCAGCTGGGCGATGTGGTCTTGCAGGCTGAACACAAACAACAATCCATCTTTTAAAAAAGTGTTGACCTGCTCGGCTTCACTGTATTTAGAAGCCGGTAAATATTTCAATTTCACACCCCCATTGTTGTCGATACTGTATATTTTCAACAAGTTGGTTTTTACGTTTTCGGTCAGTATATATATTTTGTCCTTGTAGAGGTAGCCTTTAAAATCTTTAATCGGGCCCACTTCTATATGTTGCTTATCGTTCACAAATTCCATGTTATCGCCCTCAAATTCATTGAGAAATTTTTTTTCTTCTTTTGATTTTGGATTGATGAGCATCCTGCGAATGTCTTGAGAATTTTTGACGATGGCCAAGAAGGTAGAATTGTTCAACTTTTCACCGACCAATACTGAGGCATTGTGCAACGAAAAAATGTTTTTGAGCTTCATGCTAAATTCCCGTGTCTCTACTTTACCTGTTTCAAAATCGATGTCATTTACCACGATGCCTCTCGAATTTTGACCGACTACGGTTAATATTTTTTCATTAACATGAAAAGTAACGTAGTTGGGTATCTCGGAGCCTTCATACACTTTTAATTGTTTGATGCGCTTATCATCATAAAAATAGATTTGAGATTCGTAGTCGCCCGTTGCGGTAATTTGATTAACCAGCAAATGAAAACTCACGGAATCGTTTAAAGGTCCGGAAAGGTTAAAAGCATGTGTTCGGGTATCGTCAATCTTAATCTCGTCAATCAGCTCTTGCGCTGTAAGCGTGTTAAAATTAAAAATGGCACTTGCAATTCCCCAAAAAAGGATAAATAAATAGACTTTTCTCATTTGGAAGCGATAAAAAGATTAATACTTAAACATTTGTAAAACAATAATATAAATCATTTTTTTAATAAAAAATTAACTAAAACATAAAAGTAATATTTTTCTTCTTTTTAACCAAATGATTTCAATCACCTCCTGTAGAATTTCCGTTTATTTTATTCCATCAAACCTATTCGCTTCCTTATCTTTGTTTTTTTAAAACGAGAAGTACCCTCTTTTATGAACCCCGTCCTAAAAATTGTCAAAATCGGAGGAAACGTCATCGACAATGAAGTGACGCTAACTGCTTTTTTGGAAGATTTTGCTGCCTTGTCGTCTCCCAAAATCCTTGTGCATGGCGGCGGAAAGATTGCAACGCAATTGGCGACCAAACTGGGTGTGGAAACAAAGATGGTCAATGGTCGCCGTGTCACAGACCAGGCTTCGTTAGATGTGGTGGTGATGACTTATGCTGGTTTGCTCAACAAAAAAGTGGTCGCGCTGTTGCAAAAAAACAACTGCAGCGCCATCGGACTTTCGGGTGCCGATGCCGGAAGTATTTTATCGCGTAAACGCACCCATCAGGAGATTGATTTTGGTTTTGTGGGCGATGTGGATTTCGTTCATTCGGAGAATATCCATAAACTGATTCAAGCGGGTTTTACGCCTGTTTTTTGTGCCATCACCCACGATGCTGAAGGACATTTACTCAACACCAATGCCGATACCATCGCTTCGGAAGTGGCCATCGGGATGAGTGAAATTTATCAAACGGAACTCCTGTATTGTTTTGAGAAAAAGGGGGTTTTGACTGATATCAACGATGAAAATTCTGTTATTGAACATATTGACAGTCAAAAATATGAGGCGTTAAAAGACAACAAGATCATCGCAGACGGCATGCTTCCAAAGTTGGAAAACTGTTTTCACGCATTGCAAAACAAAGTTTCGAAAGTCATCATTGGGAATCCGTCGGTGATTGGAGGTAAAGAAACCTTGTTCACAACCTTGACGATTTAAAAATGAGACAAGACCCGAAAGGTTTTAAAAACCTTTCGGGTTTAAAAAAAAATAAAAATGAACTTAACCGATTTAAAATTCGAAGCATTACAACTCCTGAAAGACTTGATCGCGATACCTTCGTTTTCGACTGAAGAAGATCAAACGGCCGATCGAATCGAAAAATGGTTGGGGAAGTTTCAAATTCCGTTTGAGCGATATGGAAACAATGTGGTGGCAAGGAATAAATTTTTCAATCCCGCCAAACCCAACATTCTTTTAAATTCGCACCACGATACTGTCAAACCCAATGGCGGTTATACCAAAGACCCGTTTACACCCGAGATTTCAAATGGAAAATTATTCGGTTTGGGCAGCAACGATGCAGGTGGCGCACTGGTTTCGCTTTTGGCAACTTTTGTGCAGTTTTATCCGGAAGAAAATTTAAAATACAACTTGATTATTGTCGCTTCGGCTGAGGAGGAGAATTCCGGTAGCAATGGGTTGAACAGCGTATTGTCAAAACTTCCGGAGATTGATTTTGCCATCGTGGGTGAGCCGACTGAAATGCATCTGGCAATATCCGAAAAAGGTTTGTTGGTGCTCGATTGTGTCGCATACGGGCATGCCGGACATGCCGCACATGGTTTGGGCGACAACGCAATTTACAAAGCCGTCGAAGCCATCGAGTGGTTTCGTACATTCGAATTTCCAAAAATTTCTGAAACCTTGGGCAAGATGAAAATGACCGTTACGCAAATCGATGCCGGCAGCCAGCACAACGTGATTCCTGCTTCCTGTCATTTTGTAGTCGATGTGCGGGTGACCGATCAATACACAAATACAGAAGTTTTGGAAATAATCAAATCGCAGCTTTCGGTCGAAGTCAATCCGCGGTCTTTGCGACTCAATTCGTCTTCCATTCCGAAAACGCATCCCCTTGTGCAAGCAGGTATCAAACTCGGTAGAAAAACGTACGGTTCGCCTACACTCTCCGATCAATCGGTTTTGAATTGCCAATCCTTGAAATTAGGCCCGGGCGACTCGCACCGTTCGCATACGGCAGATGAATATATTTATGTACATGAAGTTGAAGAAGGTATCGATATTTACATAAATATTTTAAAATTCGTGCTTTTTTAATCCGTCAAAAAATCAACGCTTAACTTTATAAAAAGGTTTAAAAAAATATAACTATGAAACTTTGGGACAAAGGCTTTTCTACCGATAAAAAAATAGATGCATTCACCGTTGGAAACGATCGAGAACTCGATTTGGTTTTGGCAAAATACGATGTGATTGGCTCGCTGGCACATGCCAAAATGCTCGAAAAAATTGGTGTTTTGACAGCAACAGAATGCAACGATCTCGAACGCGAACTCAATCTGATTTTAGAAGAAATATCCGCCGGTGAGTTTGTGATTGGCAACGAATTTGAAGACGTTCATTCAAAAATCGAACATCTACTCACTAAAAAATTGGGCGATACCGGAAAGAAAATTCACACGGCCCGATCCAGAAATGACCAGGTTTTGGTGGACATGCATTTGTATTTGAAAGACGAAATCAAAGACATCAAACAATATGTAAAGGATTTGTTTGATTTGCTCATATTGAAAGCTGAAGTACACAAAGATGTTTTGCTACCCGGCTACACCCATTTTCAGGTTGCCATGCCTTCGTCATTTGGTCTTTGGTTTTCTGCCTACGCCGAGTCGCTCATCGACGATGTGATGATGCTCAATGCGGCTTTTTTGGTTGCCGACCAAAACCCTTTGGGCTCGGCAGCAGGCTATGGAAGTTCATTTCCGATTGACCGACAATTCACTACCGATTTTCTTCATTTCAAAACATTGAAATACAATTCAGTAGCCGCACAGATGAGTCGCGGAAAAGTAGAAAAAACAACGGCCTTCGCCATGAGCTCTGTCGCCGGAACTTTATCCAAACTTGCGATGGATGTGTGTTTGTACATGAGTCAGAATTTTGGGTTTGTAACTTTTCCCGATTCGTTGACCACCGGTTCGAGCATCATGCCACATAAAAAAAATCCGGATGTTTTTGAATTAATTCGAGGAAAATGCAATAAAATTCAATCCCTGCCTTACGAACTCACATTGTTGACGAACAACCTGCCGAGTGGATATCATCGCGATTTGCAATTGCTCAAGGAAGGGTTGATTCCGGCGATTCAGACGCTCAAAGCTTGCTTGGAATTGGCTACTTTTTCGTTGGAACAAATTCAGGTCAATCCAAACATCTTGCAAGATGAGATGTATGACTATTTATTCAGTGTGGAAGAGGTCAACAATTTGGTTCAGCAAGGCATGCCTTTTCGAGATGCCTACAAAACAGTTGGAAAACAAATTCAAGACAACACTTTTTCACCACAAAGAAAAGTCAGACACACCCACGCAGGTAGTATTGGAAATTTGTGTTTAAATGAAATTAGCGTGAAAATGAAAGCTGTTTTTGCGTAGAAGTTTTAACTAAAATCTTGTAATGAAGGCTTGCTGATTTAGACTTACAAAAGATGATAAATCATCAAGTTATGCGGAATTATAGCCCCTTTTTTGTTTGTTTACTTCTACTCAATTGTGCCGTCGTTTTTTCGCAAGTCAACAACCCGAACCGACTTCCATTTGATTGGAAAACAGATCTCAGCAAAACCGACATTGATTTATCGGAAGTTACCGTTGTTGTTCAAAAAGGAGCCTTTCCAGTTTTGAAGAATCCAAAATTTATCGACCGACAAAAAGGACTGCTGACTTTCATCAGCAACGAGCCGGTTTTGGTGGTTAATTTGTCAGGCGAAGCAAGAGCTTATCCGTTGAATATGCTGACGATACACGAAATCGCCAACGACCAAATCAGTGACATAAAATTTTTGGTTACCTATTGTCCGCTGTGCAATTCGGGGATGGTTTTCGATCGAAATGTAGCAATTGACGATCAGACACTTACACTTGACTTTGAAGTTTCCGGTATGTTGAGAAACAGCGATATGATTATGTTTGACAAACAAACTGAAACCTGGTGGCAGCAGTTGACGGGCGAAGGAATAGCCGGAAAACTAAACGGTGTGGAATTGAAAGTTATTCCATCGGTTGTGCTTTCTGTTGCCGATTTTTTTGAACGTTATCCGCAAGGAAAAATTTTATCGAAGGAAGGCAACGGTGTAAATTCTAAAAGTTATGGGCAAAATCCGTATGTCGGTTATGATGCGCTGAACGGAAATCCTTACGGCGGTTTTATCAAACCCGAAAAACTCACACGTAAATTGCCGAACATGGAACGTGTAGTAGGTTTGCGAATCAACCAAAAGCAATTGATTTATCCGTTTACCGAATTGAAGAAAAAGAAAATTGTCAATGACGAATTTGAAGGTCAAAAAATTGTAGTTTTCTTCAAAAGTGGGACAGTCTCGGTGTTGGATACCTATAAAATTTCAGAAGGCAAAGATGTGGGTACAGCAGTCATCTACAAACCAATTATAGAGGGGCAAACGCTTACTTTCAAAGAAAAAAAGGGATATTTTTACGATGTGCAAACCAACAGCAAATGGGATATCACCGGCAAATGCTTGTCCGGAAAGCACGAAGGCAAACAACTCGAAATCGAGCCTCATGGCATTCATTTGGCTTTTGCATGGCTGGCGTTTTATCCGAATAGCGAGATTTATTTTGAATAAAGCACAAACTTTTTTACAACATGCCTGAAAATATTTCAGCATGAACTATACTTTCCTTTACTTCGATTTTCAGGTAATCGATTTTTAAAATATCTTTACCAGACTAAATTTTCCCGCAGATGCGAAGTTTTTCATATTCTTCCCTTATTATTTTATGGGTGCTCACCGGTGGTTTTGTTCACGCGCAACAAATCGCTTTGCTCAAATACAAAGGAGGTGGTGATTGGTATGTAAACCCGACCTCTTTGCCCAATCTGATTCGTTATTGCAACGAAAACATACACACCAAGCTTGAAACGAAACCGGCAACTGTAGAGCCTTCCAGTTTGGATATTTTTCAATATCCGTTTGTTCACATGACCGGTCACGGCAATGTTTTTTTTAGTGACGAAGATGTTGAGAATCTGAGAAACTACTTGATGTCAGGTGGATTTTTGCACATAGATGACAATTACGGAATGGATCAATACATCCGAAAAGAAATCAAAAAACTCTTTCCGGATCAAGAATTGACAGAATTGCCGGCTTCGCATCCTGTTTTTCACCAGACTTTTGATTTTCCAAACGGAATTCCGAAAATTCACGAACACGACGGTAAACGACCTCAGGCCTTTGGCATTTTCATCAAGAGTCGTTTGGTTTTACTCTACACCTATGAAGTTGATTTGGGAGATGGTTGGGAAGACCCGGAAATAAACAATGACCCACAAGAAGTGAGGCTGAAAGCACTAAAAATGGGTGCCAATTTGGTGCAATTTGTCTTCGAAAACTAATGTCTGAAATCGCTGATAATAGAAAAGAACTGCTCGAATTGGCGCAAGCCAAAATGCCTTTCGGTAAATACAAAAATCGTTTTTTGATAGACTTACCTGAGTATTATGTGGTTTGGTATAAAAACAAAGGATGGCCCGCGGGTAAATTAGGAAAGCAATTGCAGTTGGTCTATGAAATCAAGCTCAACGGCTTGGAGGATTTGATTCGGAAACTGCGTTAGTTTTTTGAAATAAAATCGTAAAAGTTCGAGTTTATTCGTTATTTTGCTGACATTTAAGAAAAGAAAAAACAACAGTCCCTTATGAATCCCAAAATTATCAGCGGAGGTATTTTAAGAGCCATTGGCATTCTTTTCGGAATATTTTTGTTGCTGTATTTTCTTTACGTGGTTCGCTCGGTTATTCTTTATATCGGTATCGCTGCCGCTGTTTCTTTGATAGGTCGTCCGGTTGTTATTTTACTGCGAACGAGATTGAAATTCAGAAATACCTTCGCCGTTTTAGTCGCTATATTGCTCATTATTGCTATTATTTTGGGCATATTCTCTTTACTCATTCCCGTTATTATCCAGCAAAGTCATAATCTTTCTACGATTGATTTTAATTTGTTGAAACGGAATCTGGATGATCTCTCAAGAGAAATCAGTCTGTATTTTGGTCAGAAAGAATTTGATTTGATGCAAAGTCTTCAAGCGTCTCAATTTTTTCAAAAGTTTGAACTCAACATGATTCCAAACGCGTTAAATTATGTTTTCAACAGTATAGGAAGTTTGAGCGTGGGATTGTTTTCCATACTTTTCATCACATTTTTCCTGCTCAAAGACAGTAATTTGATGGTTGAAAGCGTTTTGGTTTTCTCAAAAACCGGTAATGAAGAACGTTTTTTGATGGTATTCAATAAAATAAAAAATTTGCTGTCGCGCTATTTTATCGGTTTGGTTTTCCAAATCTTAATCTTATTTATTTTGTACAGTATTCTGCTGATGGTCTGCGAAGTGGACAATCCGGTTGCCGTTGCGCTCATCTGTGCATTTCTAAATATTGTTCCCTACATCGGTCCGATTATCGCGGGATTTTTGATGTTGTTGCTCACGGTGTCTTCCAATTTGGGTGCCGATTTCCAATCCGTCATCTTGCCAAAACTAATTTATGTACTTTCGGGTTACTCATTTGCACAGTTGATTGACAACGTATTGAGCCAGCCACTTATATTTTCAAAAAGCGTTCGCTCTCATCCGTTGGAAATATTTTTGGTGATTATCATCGCCGGTCTGCTTTTTGGAATTGGCGGAATGCTTGTCGCCGTACCGGGTTACACAGCCATCAAAGTCATCGCCAAAGAATTTTTATCGGAGTACAAAATCGTGCAATCGCTTACCAAAAATCTTTAGTTCATGCCTCTTGCCTACCTTTTAGACAAAGCGGTGCAAGCCTTTATTGAAAATCATTTGAGCGATGATCCGAAACAATTGGCACTCAAAGGAATTCCTTTTAAAAACATTCCAGTTTCAAAAATTATTGACCAAATCATTGGCAGGAAAACAGCCAAAGCCAAATTTCATACGGAATTTGACAGAGCCGGTATTTTATTTCCTCCTAAAATTCATTTAGAGCAAACCTCGTCCGAACAAACAGCGAATTACAAAGCTTCTTTGGTTTCCGGTACAAGTTTAATTGATCTCACCGGCGGTTTCGGAATCGATGCATATTCATTTTCTAAAAAAATAGATAGAGTCATTCACTGCGAAAAAAATACGGAATTATCTGAAATTGTTTTACACAATTTATCACAACTCAGGTTAGCAAATATTGAATGTTTACCGTTGGACGGCATCGCTTTTTTAAAAGAAAATGACGTATTTTTCGATTGGATTTTTATCGACCCTTCGCGGAGAGACACCCAAAAAAGAAAGGTCTTTTTGATGGAAGATTGTGAGCCGGATATATCGAGTAACATCGATTTGCTGTTTTCAAAAACCGATCAAATTTTGATAAAAACCTCCCCATTATTAGATATTTCATCGGGAATTCGCACCCTGCAATCTGCCTCAGAAATTCATGTGGTTGCAGTGGATAATGAAGTCAAAGAATTGCTTTGGGTGCTCAAGAAAAACAATGCGATTTCACCGAAAATTACAACCGTCAACCTCAAAAAAAACCTGACGCAATCATTTTCCTTTATTTGGCATGAAGAAATGACAGCTTCGGTTGATTATTCACCCGTCAAAAAATATCTCTACGAGCCCAATGCTGCCATCATGAAAAGTGGCGGATTCAAGCTGTTTGCCAAATTGTATTCGCTGGAAAAATTACATTCCAACACACATTTATACACTTCCGACGATTTGAAATCCATTCCCGGAAGATGTTTTAAAGTGTTAGAAACTTTTCCGTTTGATAAAAAAATCATCAAGGAAAAATTGTCGTATCAAAAGGCCAATATTTCGATCCGCAATTTTAAAATGTCCGTAGAAGAAATTCGCAAAAAGTTTGGCATTTCGGATGGTGGCGATGCGTATGTCTTTTTTGTCACCAACTGTTTAAACAAACCGGAAGTGCTGATTTGTGAAAAAATTACAATTTAGTTTGGTTATCGTTTTTGTATATTTGTTCAAAATTAATTCCATGAAGAACCTCCGAAAAATCAGTTTTTATCTATTCGCAACTATTTCATTATTAATAGTTTCCTGTAAAGAACAGCCTCAGCCAACAGCAGCGGAAGTTGTCGTTGCTCCCCAAACTCCCGTTTCGACAATCAACAACGAAAAAATCAAGTATTCCGATGCATTTAAGGCGTATTGGTTTGCCGGTGAGGCAGAATTAGCTTCTTACAAGCTCAATCAGGCGCGTTACGGCGAAATGCGAGATGGAGAAGCTGTTTTGGTTTTCGTAACCGAAGATTTTCTTCCGAAAGAACAGGTTAAAGCTGATAAATACAGCAAAGAAAACATTCCCGTTTTGAAAATAAACTTCACCAAAAAATTCAACACCGGTGTCTATCCATATTCCATTATCAACAGCATTTTTTATCCGGTGAACAACAAAAATCACGCGATTAAGTTGGCTTTTGCGTCGCAAGAGTGGTGCGGACATGTTTATACCCAACTCAACAATCGAGGTGATTTTAATCTTACTTCTCATTCTTATTTTGAAGGAGAAGCCGATTCCGATTTTACCTTGCCTCAAAATATACTTGAAGATGAACTTTGGGCACAATTGCGCATCAATCCAAATTCGCTTCCGCAAGGAACCATCACTTTGATTCCCGCATTGGAGTTCAGCAGATTACATCACAAAGCTGTTGAAGCCCATCAAGCTGTGGCCGAATTGGTCGCAAACGGTGAAGAATCGACCTACACGATTACTTATTCCGATATCGAACGTATTTTGAAAATTAAATTTCAAACAGCTTTTCCGCACCAAATTTTGGGTTGGGAAGAAACCGGAAAAAGCGGATTTGGTGACAACGCCAAAACTTTGACTACAACAGCTACTTTGATTAAAACCATCAAGTCGGCTTATTGGTCGAAAAACCACAATTCAGATGCCGGATTGAGAAAAACTTTGGGATTAAAATAATTGTTTTGTGTTTTTCCGCTTTTGCCTTAAAATTTACGCTGAACAAGTCATTTTGAGAACACTAAAATCTTAATACTTAATACCAATTTTTCTACTTTGCTTACCAAAAGAATCATTCCTTGTCTCGATATCAAAAACGGGCGCACGGTGAAAGGCATCAATTTTCTCGATTTGCGCGATGCCGGAGATCCCGTGGAATTGGCTGCCAAATATGCGCAGGAAGGCGCTGACGAACTCGTTTTTCTCGATATTTCGGCAACGGAGGAACGCCGAAAAACCTTGGCAAATTTGGTGCTTCGCGTGGCAGAACAAGTCAATATTCCTTTTACGGTAGGCGGTGGGATTTCCTCTGTTGAAGATGTGGATATTTTATTGAAATCGGGAGCAGACAAGGTTTCTATCAATTCATCAGCCGTCAAAAATCCACAGTTAATCAATGAATTGTCCGCGAAGTTTGGCAACCAATGCATCGTTGTTGCCATCGATGCCAAGCAAATTGATGGTCGTTGGAAAGTGCACTTGGTTGGCGGGAAAGTTCCTACAGAAATTGATTTGTTCGATTGGGCAAAAGAAGTCGAGCAACGAGGTGCCGGCGAAATCTTGTTTACCTCCATGGATCACGACGGCACCAAAAACGGCTTTGCCAATGAGGCTTTGGCTAAACTAACTGAAACGGTCAACATACCCGTAATTGCATCCGGAGGAGCCGGAAATACGCAACATTTTATTGACACTTTCAAAGATGGAAAAGCAGATGCAGCCTTGGCAGCCAGTGTTTTTCATTTCAAAGAAATTGAAATTCACACTTTGAAATCTGATTTGCAGGCGGCAGGTGTTTTGGTAAGAATCTAAATTTGAAAACGTCTTCCTTTCAATTGTCCGCTTTCTTTTTGCTGACCAATTGATTTTCCAAAATCATGATATCCGCACCACTTTCTTCCCATTTTTTTACTGATTCTTTCGGAATCTGACGGAAAGAAAGGGTGAGCGGTGTCAAGAAAATATCTTCATCTCCATCCTGGTCAAAATCACCGGAATCCATCAGCATCCAACTGCCGGAAGTAACGCCGCTGAACGTATAAGGTTTGAATTCAAATTTACCAGAATTGGTGTTTTCCAAATACACAAAAGACTGTTCCGGATAATTTTCAAAATCACCAAAAGAGGCGATCACTGCAATATCGATGTCTTTATCCTGATCAAAATCTTTGGCAATCAAGCGGGTAGCGCCATTGATGGGGTGGAAATATTTTTGTGAAAAATGATTCTGACCGTCGTTGATGAATATGCGAACTCCGTGGTAGGGTTTTGGAATCACGGAATAGTCTGCATTGTCGCCGTTGGCCATGATGATATCTTTATGTCCATCGCCATCGTAATCAACCAGCTCAAACCAACTTGAGCCGTAAACGGGACTGAGCCGAATCACTTGTTCCTGACCAAATCGCAAGTCGTCTTTTTGATAAAGGATAAAAATACTTTCGTTGCCTTGGGCAAACAAGACGACCAAATCTTTTTTTCCGTCATCGTTCATGTCTTCAGAGATGATTCGGATGGCTCCGGGTAGATTGACGAGCGTTGTTTTTACCAATTGATGACTTTTTTTATCTCTTTTCAACATGGACAACTCACCGGTCAAATGACCAAATTCGCTGATAATATATTCAATCTCGCCATCGCCGTCTAAATCCTCTGCCAACAAATCGACCGGACGATGAAGCAAATCGCCCATTTGGGAAAGATTCCCGTCTTTTTCAACGGTGTACAACTTTCCGAGCACCTGTTCGGAGGGATTGAGTTTTCCAATTTCCATCAAATATTGTTTTCCGCTGACTTTTTTGTAGGCGGTAACTGCCGTTTTCACCTTTTTTAAATAACGGGTTTGATCGTCCTTAAAATTATGACTGATGACATCGCCGTTCATGTTTCCGATAATCAAACTGTTGTTCTGAGTTTCATATCTCAAATAAGTAATCAGCATTGATTTATCACTTCTCTTGTGAAGTTTGAATGGATTTTCAGAAAACTGAGTCAATTCTTGCGTGCTGCTTAACGTTTGGGTGTCAAATTTCAAACTATCGGGCGCATTGGATACCACATAGTCAGTAATTTTATCCCAAACAGCTTGTTCGATAAGAGGTTTTGTGGGATAAACCCCTGATATTCTCACGTTGGCTTCCATAAACGGCGTGTAACCTTTCGATCGGATGCCTAATCTTGCGCCCATTTCAGGCAACACTTTTTTCTCCCAAATATTTTTTGGCAAATCTTGGATGGACGGTGTGATGTGGCAAATCGAGCAATAAACCGTAAACAACTCGGCTCCGTCCTTGTCGGCTACTGATTCTTTTTTCGGAATGGCTTCTTCGAGCGGGACAATGATATTTTCGGGTTTTTCATCGTTTTTGCAACTGACTATTAAAATCGATGTAAACAAAAATAATAAGATGGATTGAAAGTTCATTTTTGTAAACATATCGAAAGGTTTGGTTATTTTAGGTTTTAGCAAATATACTTTTTTAGTTTGTTCCTTGGTGTTAAACCAATTTCCTATTCACGCGAATTAAGAATAGATTTTATAAAAACAAACACTCTATTTTTTATGTCATCTTTTTAAGCTTTTTTCAATTTCGGTATAAATGTGCAAACTTGAAAATGTGTCAAAACAAAAAACTAAAAACTCAACACT
>PHDQ01000078.1 GCA_002841025.1 Bacteroidetes bacterium HGW-Bacteroidetes-13
AGCAATCGGTGGATGTATTTAATGTTTGCTGAGGTTCTTTCGAAATAAGATTTTTTCAGCGTACCTTCTTGGTTCATATAACCGACAGAAGCCCGCAACGAAGAATGTGCAAAACCTTTGGTTACCGTGATGTTTTGATTGTTGGTAAATGCCGTTTCGTAGATTTGGTCTTGCCAGTCGGTATTGGCATCGCCCAAAATGGCTATTTGCTGTGGGTTTCCAAATTGGTTGACAACATTCCTAAATTGATCTGATGAAAGCACGCCCACATCGTCCGTGTTTTCACCCCAAGAAACGTAAGAATTGAAATTAAACTTCAAAGGAGCTTTTGCGCTTCCCGATTTGGTGGTAATCAAAATAACCCCGGAAGTTGCCCGCGAACCGTAGATAGCGGCAGCAGACGCATCTTTTAAAACGGTAAAACTCTCGATGTCATTGGAGTTAATGTAGTTGAGCGCACCTCTACCCGATTGATCGAGCGGCACACCATCGACAACTATCAAAGGATCATTCCCTGCTGACAAGGAAGATGTACCACCCCTGATTTTGATGGAAGCTCCCGAGCCCGGCGCACCGCTTGGCGGCGTTACCTGCAAACCGGCAGTTTTACCGGCGAGCAATTGTTCGGGTGAAGCAATGTTACCACCGTTAAAATCTTTGGTGGTTACCGTCTCAACAGCTCCGGTCATATCTTTTTTGGTGCTGGAACCATATCCAACCAACACGACCTCATCCAATACGTTGGTTGCTTCCTCAAGGCTGACATTGATGGATGATTGTCCGGTGTAAGCAACTTCTAATGCTTTGAAACCGACGTATGAAAAAACCAACACATCACCTCTTTTAAGGTTATTTATCGTAAATTCACCATCAAAATTGGAGGTTACCCCGTTGGTGGTGTTTTTTACGATGACGTTTACGCCCGGTAACGGACTGCCTGTGGCTTGCTCCTTGACCGTGCCGGATACCGAATTTTGGGCGAAAAGACCCAACGGCATCAATAGGAAAATAATTAATTTTAAATAAAATGTTCTCATAAAAATTGGTATTAATTAATCGTTAAAACAGTTGTTTTGAGCTTGTTTTTCACTTCTTCGGGAGCGAATATATTATAAAAGAACGTTAATATTGAATAGGTTTGAGATAAAATAGCAACTATAACGTTAGAGTGTTTAAAACTTTTTTAACATTCCCTTAAAATTAACGTTGTAAATGTTAAAATTTTCTCCCAAACGTTTTCGTTAACAGATTTGCAAAAATAACTGCTTTATAAAATGCCTGAAATGATATTTGTCAGGCAGATTGCATTTCGATTAAAAAATTCACCATTTCGATAACGGTTGACCTTAAAAAAATATGAAGCCTGTAAAAAAATCGTTTTATCTTTACAAAAATGTTCAGCTATGAAAGGAAAAATAACACTCAAACAAATCTCCAAAGAATTGGATGTTTCCATCTCAACGGTTTCAAAAGCACTGAAAAACAGTACGGAAATCAGCCTTGAAACCCGCGAAAAAGTTCAGGCTTTCGCCAAACTCTACAACTATCGCCCCAACAACATCGCGCTGAGTCTCAAGAATCGGAAAACCAAAAACATCGGGGTAATTATCCCCGAAATTGTCCACCACTTTTTTGCTTCGGTTATCAGCGGCATCGAGCACGAAGCCAATGAAAAAGGATATAACGTGATTATCTGTCTTTCCACAGAGTCTTTTGACAAAGAAGTCATCAACATGGAAATGTTGGCCAATGGCAGCATCGACGGATTCATTATTTCGCTGACCAAAGAAACCCAGATGCTCAAAGATTACCACCATCTTCAGGAAGTTATCAACCAAGGGATGCCGTTGGTCATGTTCGACCGAATCGTGGATGAAATAAAATGTGACAAAGTAGTCATTGACGATAAAAAAGGTGCTTATGATGCAGTTACAGAACTCATAGAAATAGGCTGTAAAAACATCGGATTGATTTCAACCGTTGATTATGTTAGCGTCGGTCGATTGCGGACAGAAGGTTTTTTGGAAGCATTAAAAGACCACAATATATCTGTAAATCAAGACGCTATCATCAAGATTGAAGACATCGAAAATTGTCGAGAAAACATCGCGCCTTTGTTTGATCACAAGATTGATGGAATATTCGCCGTGAACGAAATTTTTGCCCTAACCGCCATGAACATTGCGCGCGAACGTGGGCTTCGCATACCCGAAGACGTGTCGGTTGTCGGATTTACAGACGGCGAACTCTCCAAGTACGCTTCGCCCGGACTGACGACTGTCAGCCAAAACGGACTCCTGATTGGTCAAGAAGCCGCGCGAATGCTGATTGAAAAAATCGAAGATGAATCGGAAGATTACAAAACAAAAATTGTCAAAACAAAATTAATTGTTAGAAAATCGACAAAAAGCAGAAGTTGATATTGTCAATTCAAAATATTCTATACCTTTATCCGCTGGAAATTTTTCACACTATCGAAACTTGTTTTTTCACTTCTCACCAAAGTTTTGATAACCTTCCGAGGTTGTCTATTTGTTTAAAATAGATACATATTTACATGGAAAAAAGAAAACTCTCCTTTTGGGAAATTTGGAACATGAGTTTCGGTTTCTTAGGGATACAAATGGGATTTGCTTTGCAAAATGCCAACGCGAGCCGAATTTTGCAGATATTCGGCGCACATGTGGAAGAACTTTCCTGGTTTTGGATAGTTGCTCCCTTGATGGGATTGATTGTACAACCGATTATCGGACATTACAGCGACAATACTTGGAGTCGGTTCGGCAGGAGAAAACCTTATTTTCTCATTGGTGCTATTTTGGCTTCGGTGGGTTTGATACTGATGCCGCAAGCCGAAATTTTTATCGCGTTTTTACCCGCTTTGTGGGTAGGTGCCGGCATGCTGATGATCATGGACGCCTCGTTCAACATCGCCATGGAACCATTTCGCGCTTTGGTGGGTGACAACCTCCGCACAGACCAACGAACCCTGGGCTTTAGCGTACAAACCGGGCTTATCGGAATCGGCGCAGTTGTAGGCTCGTGGCTACCTTACGTACTCACCAACTTTTTTGATGTAAAAAACGAAGCAGAAGCTGGCGGTGTGCCGACCAATTTGTTGCTTTCGTTTATCATCGGTGCTTTCGTTTTGGTGGGCAGTATTTTGATAACCGTCCTGACAACCAAAGAATACTCACCGGAAGAGTTAGATAGTTTTGAAGATGAATTGGCCCATAAAAAAGCCGTTGAAATCGAAAAAATACCGCAAAAAGCAAAACTTACCGATATTTTTACGGACTTCGCCAAAATGCCCGAAACCATGCGCCAACTCAGTTGGGTGCAGTTCTTTTCGTGGTTCGGTCTCTTTGGCATGTGGGTGTTCACAACACCTGCCGTAGCACACCACACTTTCGGCCTGCCTATAAATGACGGCTCAAGCGATGCCTATCAGGAAGCCGGCGACTGGGTGGGTATCTTGTTTGGTGTCTATAATTTGGTCGCTGCAATTTTTGCATTTGGTTTGCCTAAAATCGCCTACCGAATCGGCCGAAAAAGAACACATTCGCTTTCCTTATTCATTGGCGGACTGGGTTTGATTTCTATGTATTTTATGCCCGATAAAAATTGGCTCATCCTGTCGATGGTTGCCTTGGGAATAGCTTGGGCGAGTATCTTGGCAATGCCTTATGCCATATTAGCCGGAGCAATCGCACCCAAAAAAATGGGGGTTTACATGGGAATCTTTAACTTTTTTATCGTAATCCCACAGATTATCAACGCTTTAATTGGCGGGCCGATTGTGAAATATCTTTACGGCGGAAATGCCATTTTTGCTTTGGTTACTTCTGGCGTGAGCTTTCTTATCGCCGGGATATTGGTCGCAAAAGTGAAAGACGTAGATGATATTGTTAAAAATTAATATAAAAATTAATGACCAAAAAAGCATTTATATTTGATTTAGACGGTGTGATCGTCGATACCGCAAAGTTTCACTTCTTGGCTTGGAAAAAATTAGCCGATGATTTGGGAATTTCTTTTACCGAGCACGACAATGAGCAACTCAAAGGCGTGAGCCGCGTGCGTTCGTTGGAAATCATCCTGAATTTGGGCGGTGTAAACATGACCGAAACAGACAAGTTGATTCATCTGAAAGAAAAAAACGAAGATTATCTATCTTATATTTCAGAAATGACCCATGCCGATGTCTTGCCGGACGTTCCACGGATTTTAAATTTTTTAAAGGCTCATCACATTCCGATTGCATTGGGTTCAGCGAGTAAAAATGCCAAACAAATTTTGGAAAAGGTCGGATTGCTCAATATTTTTGATGCCATCGTCGATGGGAATGAAGTCTCCAAAGCTAAACCAGATCCGGAAGTTTTCTTGATTGCCGCACAAAAAGTAGCTGCAAAACCCGAAAACTGTGTGGTTTTTGAAGATGCCATCGCAGGCATTCAAGCTGCCAATCAAGCAAAGATGTTGAGCATCGGGGTCGGGGAAAAAGAAGTCTTACACCAAGCCAAATATGTTTTCCATGACTTCACCGAAATATCCACAGAATTTTTAGAAAAATTATTAGATTAAAAATTAAAACCACACAGCATGAACCTGAATTATATCAAACCTGACGAATGGTCGATCATAGAAGAAGGATTTGAGCCTTCTCACGTGAAAGCATCAGAAAGTTTATTCAGCATCGGTAACGGAGCCATGGGGCAACGTGCTAATTTTGAAGAAACCTACACCGGAAAAACCTTCCAAGGAAGCTACATCGCCGGTATATATTATCCGGATAAAACCCGCGTGGGCTGGTGGAAAAACGGCTATCCCGAATATTTCGCCAAAGTGCTCAATGCGCCCAACTGGATTGGCGTGCGTGTTTTTGTAAACGATGCAGAACTCGATCTGAACACGGCAACCAACATCAAATACTATCGCCGCGAACTCAATATGCGCGAAGGTAAATACCTGCGAAGTTTTGAAGCTACACTTCCCAACGGGATCAGCATCCGTGTAAATGCCATCCGATTCCTGAGTATCGATATCGACGAATTGGGTGCCATCAAATATGAGGTTACGCCCATCAATCAAGCTGCCAGCATCACCTTCAAACCGTATTTGGATTCTGGCATCGAAAACGAAGACACCAACTGGGAAGAAAGATTTTGGGAAACACTCGAAGTAAAAAGCTCTCAAAATTCAGCCTTCATCGTGGCACGAACCAAAAAAACACATTTTCACGTGTGTACTTTCATGCACAATATTTTGTTGCACAACGGGAAGTCGATTACATCAAAATCGGACGAGCAGTCACAACACGAGCACATCGAACAAACCTATTCTACAAAAGCAACACAAGGCGAAACCGTCGCGTTGGTAAAATTTGCCGGATACACCGTTTCGCTCAACCATCCGAACGACAAACTGGTGGATGCCGCGCAAAATGTCATCAAAAAAGCGTTGGAAAAGGGTTTTGAAGGACTCCTGCAACAGCAAAAAGAATCGTGGGAAAAAATATGGGACATGGCAGACATTACCATCGAAGGCGACGTGTCTGCCCAACAAGGCATTCGCTTCAACATTTTCCAACTCAACCAAACCTACCTCGGCAAAGACCCGCGGCTCAACATCGGTCCCAAAGGATTTACCGGGGAAAAATACGGCGGAAGCACCTATTGGGACACCGAAGCCTACTGTTTGCCATTCTACATGGCAACCAAAGACCAGCAGGTTGCCCGCAGTCTGCTGACTTATCGGTACAATCACCTGCAAAAAGCCATCGAAAACGCCGAAAAACTCGGTTTTAAAAATGGCGCAGCACTCTACCCGATGGTTACCATGAACGGAGAAGAATGCCACAACGAATGGGAAATTACCTTTGAAGAAATCCACCGCAACGGTGCCATGATTTACGCCATTAGAAATTACCTGAATTTCACCGGAGACTACAGCTACATACCCGAAAAAGGTTTGGAAGTGATGATCGGTGTCGCGCGTTTCTGGGCACAACGGGCTACTTTCTCAGCCGATAAAAACAAGTACATGGTTTTGGGCGTAACCGGGCCGAACGAATATGAAAACAACGTGAACAACAACTGGTTTACCAACTATCTCGCAAAATGGTGTATCAGTTATGCGCTTGAAAATCTAAATAAAACCGCCAAGGAATATCCGGCTGATTACAAACGCATCCTCGACAAAACGAAATTGGAAAAAGCAGAAACCGAAGCTTGGAAAAAAGTGTCGGACAACATGTATTTCCCATATTCCGAAAAACATCAGGTTTTCCTTCAGCAAGACAATTTCTTGGACAAGGAACTCATTCCCGTCTCTCAGCTTACCAAAGCCCAACGACCCATCAACCAAAAATGGTCTTGGGACCGAATCCTGCGTTCGTGCTACATCAAACAGGCCGATACTTTGCAGGGAATGTATGTTTTTGAAGAAGAATTTTCACCCGAAGTACTCGCGCGTCATTTCGATTTTTACGAACCTTTTACCGTACACGAATCGTCTTTGTCGCCTTGTGTTCATGCTATTTTGGCTGCCTCACTCGGACGGATGGATCAGGCATACGAATTCTATCTCCGCACTTCAAGGCTCGACTTGGACGACTACAACCACGAAGTGCACGAAGGTTGCCACATCACCAGCATGGCCGGCACGTGGATGAGCATCGTGGAAGGTTTTGGCGGCATGCGTGTGCGGAATGGACAACTCCATTTTACCCCACAAATTCCGAAACAATGGAAAGGCTATTCGTTTAAAATCAACTTCCGCCACCAAATCGTAAAAGTTTCTATCCACAAAGACAAAACCCAATTCAGTTTGGAAGGAAAGCATGAAATCACGGTTTTTGTCCATGGAAAAGCTGTTGCGCTCAAACCAGATGAAACCGTAACGGTTTAGTATTTACAACCCTTTCGGGGTTTAAAACCCCGAAAGGGTTTATTGGAAAATTTATTTTCAACAACGTAAAATACTCAAAAATGAAAAAAATCGGAATTATTATTGCCTTAGGAATCACGATTACATCATGTAAAAATGAAAAGAAAGCAGATGAACAAATCGAACAAACTTTAGAAACAACAACACAGCAAAAAGCACCGAATGAAAGTTCAAGTGTGCTTTTTAGCGATTTTAACTGGGAAAATAGACCTCTTTCTAAAGCTGAAATTGGCTCATTCCCCTACCTAACCGCACCTGAAGGGTATATAGTAACTGACGGAAGCAGAGGTACTGCTTCTAAAAATGGCATGACCGTATTTCAAGATTTTAATAAATTGATTATGTATGACGGCACCTCTTTTTTTAACGCAGAAGGGAAAAAAGCTGAGCTATCATTTAACATGAAAGAGGAAAGAGCAGAATGGAATCAATATAAATTTGACCAAAGCATCGAGAAATATTTAGAAAGCATAGGCGCAAAACAAATTTTTAAAGGTAAAATCCCTCGGGAAAAATTAGATGAATTGGATAAGGAGAAGGATATGACTGTTTATAATTTTATTCAAGGTGATCCTTGGAATAGTGACCCTGTACGGCATTATGTCCTCAACCACAGCAACGGGAAAATCGTTTTTCAAGTGTGGAGCAACTCGGCATCCGGGGAAGTTGGCGTGGTAGAGCTGGAAGGTTTTAAGCAAACCATCAAAGCTCCCACCGCAAATGAAATGAAAAGCGAAATAGAAAAAACAGGAAAAGCCATTTTGAACATCAATTTTGATACCGACAAAGCCACTCTAAAACCCGATGGACAAAAAGTGGTAGATGAAATATTGTTATTACTCAACGAAAACCCAAGCTTGAATTTATCCATCGAGGGACATACTGACAACACAGGCTCAGCCGAACATAACATTAAACTTTCTACTAATCGGGCCAATACGGTAATGTACGCTTTGGCGGCAAAAGGCATCGCCATCGAAAGATTAAAAACGAGCGGGTTTGGTGCAAATAAACCATTAGTTACAAACGATAGTGAAGAAAATAAAGCCAAAAATCGCCGTGTAGAATTGGTTAAGTTTTAAAGAAATATAAGTTATAAATTTTAGTGTGTCGTTCTAAGAATCCGCAAAACGATCGTCAAATCCACCTTTTCGGGGTTTAAAACCCCGAAAGGGTCTATTGTTTAAAAACATCTCGAAAAACTTCCTGGATTTTGTTGTGTTGATGAATTTTGATGCGGTATTTGGCATCTGACAGACGACATTGTTTGGAAATAAAAATGTCGGTAAAACCCAATTTTTCCGCTTCCTGAATGCGTTGTTCGACACGGGTAACCGGACGCACTTCTCCGGCGAGACCCACTTCGGCGGCAAAGCAATATTTTTTATTGATATCGAGGTCGAAATCGGAAGAGAGAATTGCTGCCAGAACCGCCAAATCGGTTGCAGGATCATTGACGGTCATCCCGCCGGTAATGTTGAGAAAAACATCTTTCGCGGCAAGCTTAAATCCCGCGCGTTTTTCCAAAACGGCCAAAAGCATATTCAATCTGCGTGCGTTGAAGCCGGTTGAACTCCGTTGTGGAGTGCCGTAAACAGCCGTACTCACCAACGCCTGTATCTCAATCATCAACGGGCGAAGTCCTTCCATAATCGAAGCGATGGCGATGCCGCTCAAAGCTTCCTGGTGTTTGGAAATGAGTATTTCAGACGGATTTTCGACCGCCCGCAAACCGCTGCCTTCCATCTCGTAAATGCCTATTTCGGAGGTGGCTCCAAACCTGTTTTTCAAAGAGCGGAGAATGCGGAACAAGTGGTTGCGGTCGCCTTCAAACTGAAGAACCGTATCGACCATGTGCTCCAATATTTTCGGTCCGGCCAAACTTCCATCTTTGGTGATATGACCGACCAAAATAACCGGAATGCCCGTTTCTTTGGCTACTTTTATCAAGCGCGAAGTACATTCTTTAATCTGCGAAACACTGCCCGCGGTTGCCTCGAGATATTCTGTTTGCAGGGTCTGAATGGAATCGATGATGATGAGTCCCGGTTGAATCAAAACAATTTGCTCAAAAATATTTTCCAACTGGGTTTCGGCTAAAACGTAACAATTGTTGTCGCCGGCGTGGATGCGATCGGCACGCATCTTGATTTGTTTGATGCTTTCTTCACCAGAAATATAAAGCGAAGTAACCGAGAGTTCAAGGCAGGTTTGCAGAAGCAAAGTGCTTTTCCCGATGCCGGGCTCACCGCCCAACAAAACCACCGACCCGGAGACCAATCCGCCGCCAAGCACGCGGTTGAGTTCGTTGTCAGGAAGCGACAAACGTTTGTCGTCTTCGGTAGAAATTTCGGTTATGCGTTGGGGTTTAGCCAATTTTGGGGAGGATGTTCCCAAAGAAATTGACGTAGAAGCGTGTCCGGTATGGATCAATTCTTCTACGATGGTGTTCCATTCTTTACACGAGTTGCATTGACCCTGCCACTTAGCAAACTGGGTTCCGCAGTTTTGACAAAAAAAAGCTGTTTTGATTTTGGCCATGATTCAAAAGTACGGAATTCGATTTTTTAATAGAAATATTATTTCCGATTCACAATCGGCAACAGCAACAGCGATAAAAATCCGGTCGTGATGACCAAGACGGTTTGTGCAATCCAGATAATCCAACCGAAGGCCAATCCGCTTTCGGGCGGCACATCATACAAAAGCAGGATTTGCTGAATGGCAATCGGATAAACGCCGATGCCTCCGTTGGTGGTACTCATCGACAAACCGCCCACAACAAAAGCAGTCAATATGGCTATCAAAGGAAGTTTGGCGGTTTCGGGGAT
>PHDQ01000079.1 GCA_002841025.1 Bacteroidetes bacterium HGW-Bacteroidetes-13
AAAAAAAGTTTATTGAAACGAATTTCAATAAACTTTTGGAAACATCATATTTTATAATGCATTCCAGCATTTTTACCAACCATTTTTGACTATTAAACCCAAAAAAGAAAAAGCCATAAAATCAACATTTTATGGCTTTTTGTGATTATTTTCATCGTGAACTTTGTGGTAGAATTTGAGTTCTTAAAACCGCAATAAAAACTAACATTTCGTTTTTAATTTCACCTCATACAGGTCTGTTCGACGGTCACGTAGATTTTTGACACTCCCGAATTTATTCAATTCTTTCAACAAATCGATGTCCACATCGGCTACCAATATCATCTCGGTGTTGGGTGTGGCTTCAGCTTTGATGCCGTTGGTTGGAAATGCAAAATCACAGGGCGTAAAGACGACTGATTGTGCAAATTGTATGTCCATGTTATGAACTTTGGGCAGGTTGCCGACACTGCCCGAAATGGCTACATAGCATTCGTTTTCGATGGCGCGGGCCTGCGCACAATGTCGCACACGTGAATAGCCGTTTTGGGTGTCTGTCAAGAAAGGGACAAAGAGAATATCCATTCCTTCTGATGCCAATATCCGGCTCAATTCGGGAAATTCAACGTCATAACAAATCAAAATTCCAATTTTCCCGCAATCTGTCTGATAGGTTTTGATGAGGTCGCCGCCTTTCATTCCCCATACTTTGGCTTCATCGGGGGTCACGTGAATCTTGGTGTATTGCTCGATAGCCCCACTTCGATGACACAAAAATCCGACATTGAAAAGTGAACCATCTATGATCTGAGGCATGCTTCCGGTGATGATGTTGATGTTGTAAGAAATTGCCAAAGCGGAGAGTTCGGTCTTGATCTCATCGGTAAAAGCCGCCAACTTCCGGATGGCTTCCGCTTCTGAAGATTGGTTGTACTCTGCCATGAGTGGTGCATTGAAAAATTCCGGAAACAAAGCAAAATCGCAGCGGTAACCGGAAACGGCATCAATAAAAAACTCAACCTGCTCCAACAATTCTTTCATGCTTTTATAGGGTCGCATTTGCCACTGAATCAGCCCGAGGCGAACAATCGATTTGTCCGTTTTCGCACTTTTTTTCGGCTTCGTATAATAAATGTTGTCCCAAGCCAAAATGGCGGCATATTCAAGCGAAGCTTTATCGCCTTCAAGATAATTCTTGACGATTTTTTTGACGTGAAAATCATTGGCTAACTGAAAGTTAAGTACCGGATCGTGGATTTCTCGGTGTCTCACTTTATCGATGTATTCTTTTGGCGAAAATGTTTCGGCAAACTGGTGATAATTGGGAAGCCGTCCGCCGAAAACAATTCCTTTCAGGTTCATTTTTTCGCAGAGCTCTTTGCGGTAATCATAAAGTCGTCTGCCCAAACGCAATCCCCGAAAACCCGGTTTGATAAAAACATCAATGCCGTACAGTGTGTTCCCTTTAGATGAATGTGTGTTGAAACTATAATCTCCGGTGACTTCCCGATACGTGTGTTCGTCCTCCATGTCTGCTTCGTCGATGATGATTGCCAAGGCACAGCCCGCCAATTTGCCGTCAACTTTGATGGCGATTTGTCCTTCCGGAAAAATATCGATGAGTTTTTGAATGTGTTTTGCCTGCCAAAAAGAATTGGGCATGTTGTGATAAGCATCGATCATGACTTCTTTTAACTCAAAATAGTAATTGATAGATAAATACTCTAAAGCAATTTCGTTGATGTTTTTAATGTCCATATTTTATAAAGATAATAAATTTCAGTCATTATTCAAATAATACATTGATTGACTACCTTTGCCTTTAGCAGGTCACCTTATCGCTGTCCTGATTTTATCGGGAGGGAGGAAAGTCCGGACACCACAGAGCAGCATAGCGGGTAACGCCCGTCTCTCGAATTTTCGAGAAGGACAAGTGCAACAGAAAGAATGTACAGGTAATGCTGTAGTGAAATCAGGTAAACTCTATGCGGTGCAATGCCAAATAAACCGATGCTTGAGGGCTGCTCGCTCGAGTCGGAGGGTAGGCAGATAGATTGTGTCAGCAATGGCTCAACCAGATAAATGATAAGGCTTTCTGATTTTTTCAGAAATGTACAGAATCCGGCTTATGGCCTGCTTTTTTATATTGGAAACAGCAAAAACAGTTAGTTAACTAACGTGAGTGCGATATTTAATAATTTGGTTTAAAGCAGTTTGAGTTTGACTCATTGACATCTGCTTTATTCGCGGGAGACTTTTAATGCATTTTCCCGCTGATTCTGCAAATGGACGCAGATGACTAACTTCTTAAAATCAATGAATTACAATAATTTGTGTTTAATTTGATTGGAAAGTTTGTTTTTCTTACTTCGAACTCACGTTAACTACGCAATTTTAGCCATCGGGAAAAAACTAAAAACGTTGTTGCTGTATTTTTTTGAGTGGCTGTAATTTGGATGATTGCTCAAATCGGTTTCTTTGGCGTGTTCAACAACCAAAAGCCCATTTTCCTTTAAAAGATTTCTGTCAAAGACGAGTTGCGGTATTTTTTGATAAATATCGTCCCCGATGTCGTAGGGCGGATCTACAAAAATTATATCCCAACGGAATGTGGTTTTTTCCAAAAATTGTATCAAATCCGATTGAAAAGTTCGAATCGGGAAATCAAATGATTTGGCTGTTTTTTCGATGAATTGAACACAACTTCTGTTTGAATCAACGCTGTCAATGTGTACACAACCTCGCGAAGCAAATTCATAAGCGATGCTTCCGGTTCCCGAGCACAAGTCGAGCGCACTGATTTCATCAAAATAAAATTGGTTATTCAAGAGGTTAAACAAGGATTCTTTTCCAAAGTCGGTGGTTGGTCTGACCGGCAATTTTGATGGAGGTTGAATTTTTCTGCTTTTGTGTGTGCCGGAAATAATTCTCATGCGTAGTGGTTCAAAAGGATAAAATGTTCAGGTGTGGAATTTTTTGTAGTAAATCGGGCAAAGTTGTTTTCAAGGTTTTCAATTTTGCCAATGTATTTTTTGATAAAATCTATAATCGATTGACGGGTTTCTGTTTTTCCTAAAAAGGAGAGACTAAAATCATCTGAAAAGCCAATCTGCTCCGTACAAAAGATGAGATAATACAAAACATCTTCGGCTGTTTCAAAATGAAATTGATTGCAAAACTGCAGTTTCCCATTTGTGAAACCAATCAAATCAAAAGTTTTTTCGTTGAAATGGATGTATGCGCTGTTGCTTTTTTTGTTTCTTTCAAAATTGAGAATAGATTCAATCAACACGGTCAAATGATGTTTGTATTGAAATGCGCCAAAATGATCAAAAAAGTAATTATTGATGTTTACAAAAGGTAGGTAAACATTGATCATATCGTTGTTTGCTATCACGTCATACGCGATGTAATCTGTCGGAAGTAGCGCAATATTGTACTGAAGATAATCGGACAAATGGCTTTCATCAAAAAAAGCTTTTGGAACGAAACTCGACCACTCGTTTTGGTGAATCAACAAAATACTGTCAAAATTTTTAAGGTGTAATTCTTTTTCTTTAAAGCAATGCACAAATCTGTTCAACGTTTCTTCGGGAGTTACAAAATCGGATGATTCTGCGTACAAATCAATTACTTCTTCGTTGGATTTGATGCAAAAAGAAAGTCCGGTCAAACTGAATTGAACGGACAGCCTTGTAGAAATATCTTTCATTTGTTTTATTCGTCGTTGCTTCCAAAAATCTTTGGCCAGTTGCCGTTGGTATTGACCTCGGTAAGCGAACCTACTTTTAAATGCGTTCCGTTTACGCCATCGACCGACACAACTTGATTTTCTTGGACCAATAAGTTTTTGTCTTGATCAAACAACAAAACATCTTTAGCAACTTTTACTTCAAATACCGGAATTTTTATGTCATTCTGCGTAATGAAATCCGCTTTCATTTCAAATTTTGCGTTGATGCCTTCTATCGGAATATTCATCATGGTTTTGTAGCGCGTAGAACCTTTAAACAAAGAATCCTTAACGGGTACAGTCCCAATAGTGTCTATAATTAGCAAATCTTTGTAGGAGGTTACGCCATAGCGTTTTGTCATTTCTTTATCGACGACGCTTGAATCTCTTCTTTGCGTGATGGTGAAGTTTGCGGTATCTATAAATTGCACCAATTCGTCAAAGTTATTAGCGAATTTGCCGGTTACAGTTCGATATGCCAATTGTGAATTCCTAATATCTTTTAGGTTAGCAATCGATTTGATGTAACGTTCTTCTTTTACCTTATTAAACTCAACCGGACCCACCACCGATTTGTAAACCAAATAGCTCAAACCGATAATTGCAACCCACAAAAGACCTTTTAGAATTTTCATTTTAAGAATATTTTTTAGTTTTGATGATACGCAAATTTACATTTTTTTTTTAATCACAAAAGCATTTAACAGTTTTTTACTGCTTACTTTTGAAAACAACAAATTAACACGAATTGATGTCTTCCGAATTGTTGCGAAAAAAGCTGCTTTCTAATTTCAAGCACACACCTTCTAAAGGGCAGGAATTGTCACTTCAAATGATGGCAGATTTTATCGTTGATAAAAAAGCAAACAAACTTTTTGTTCTCAAAGGTTATGCAGGTACCGGAAAAACTACCTTGCTTTTCTCTTTAATTGAAACCCTCAAAACAGATGTTTACAAAACCGTTTTGATGGCACCTACCGGGCGCGCCGCCAAAGTGATGAGTCAATATGCCAATCAGACAGCATCGACCATTCACAAAAAAATTTATTATCCAAAGTCCGAAAAAAACGGGTCGGTTTCATTTGTTTTACAAGCCAACAAACACCGAAAAACCCTATTTATAGTTGATGAAGCCTCCATGATTTCAGACGATTCGGCTGAGGCGCGTTTGTTTGAAAACGGCTCGCTTTTGGCAGATTTGTTTCAATATGTGCATGCCGGAATAGACTGCAAATTGATGTTTATTGGTGATACAGCTCAGTTGCCTCCAGTCAAACAGTTGCTGAGTCCGGCTCTCGATGTCGAATTGCTCGCGCAAAGATTTTCCTGCGAAGTGGTTCACATCGAATTGGAAGAAGTGCTTCGGCAAGCCCAAGACTCCGGAATTCTATACAACGCAACCCAACTGAGAAACCAATTGTTGGACAGGGATTTTGATGATTTTAAATTCCGTTTAAACAGTTTTCAAGACATCGTCAGGCTAAACGACGGAGAATCCGTTCAAGAAGCGATTAGTACCGCTTTTAACAAAGGTGGCACCGAAGACACCGTTATCATTGTCCGGTCAAACAAGCGCGCAAATCTGTACAACCAACAAATCAGGGCGCGAATCTTTTTCAAAGAAAGTGAACTTTCCGTAGGCGATTCACTGATGGTGGTCAAAAACAATTATTACTGGATAGACAAAGATTCCGATGCCGGATTTATTGCCAATGGAGATATTATTGAAGTAATTAAACTTCATAAAATAGTATCGCTTTACGGTTTTCGCTTTGCAGAAGTTCGCATCCGCATGATAGATTATCCCAATCAAAAACCGTTTGATACCGTTCTGCTCTTAGATACCATCACCTCCGAAAGTCCTTCTCTGACCTACGAACAGTCCAATCGGTTGTATCAGGAAGTGCTGAAAGATTATGCCGGAGAAAAATCGAAATACAAACAGTTTATCAAGGTAAAAACAAACAAACATTTCAATGCATTGCAAGTTAAGTTTTCATACGCCATTACTTGCCATAAATCGCAAGGCGGACAGTGGAAAAACGTGTTTGTTGAGCAACCTTACCTTCCGGACGGCATCGATGAAGATTATCTGCGATGGCTTTATACGGCTGTAACCCGTGCGTCTGAAAAACTTTTTTTGATTGGTTTTAAAGATGATTATTTTGAAAACAATTAAATTTGAAAAAAAATCAAATGGACAAAGCGCATCACTACAAAAACATCAAAGTAATCGGTTTTGATGCCGATGACACCTTGTGGGTGAACGAAACTTATTTCAGGGAAACCGAACACGCTTTTGCCCAACTTTTGAGCCGGTTTGAAACGCCAAACAATATTGAGCAGGAACTTTTTAAGATGGAAATGCAAAACCTCAAAACCTACGGATATGGCATCAAAGGTTTTGTGTTGTCGATGGTGGAATCGGCTCTTCAGGTTTCGAATTACAAAGTCACTCCCCAAGAAATCGAACAAATCCTGCAGTTTGGCAAAAACATGATTGAGCATCCGGTGGAGTTGTTGGAAGGCGTTTACGAAACCTTGAAAGCCCTTGAACATCCTTATAAATTAATTCTCATCACCAAAGGCGATTTGCTCGATCAGGAACGAAAATTGGCAAAATCGGGGCTGACACATTTTTTTCATCACATTGAAATATTGAGCGAAAAAAACGAAGAAAATTACTCGAATCTACTCAATCAATTGTCCATCAAACCCTCCGAGTTTTTGATGATTGGCAATTCGTTGAAATCGGATGTTTTACCACTGATAAACATCAAATCAAACGCCGTGCATGTGCCTTTTCACACCACCTGGATACACGAACACGTGCGTGAAGAAGACACCAATGGTGCGGAATATCTCACAATAAACAAATTAGACGAACTCATCAATCATCTTGTCATTTCGTGAAAAAAATAGACTTAAACACTTGGAAAAGAAAGGTTCACTTTCAGTTTTTTAAAAATTTTGACGAACCTTTTCACAGTTTGACCGCCGAAGTAGAGGTTACCAAAGCCTTTGGTTTTTGCAAAACTGCCAAAATCAATTTTTTCGACTTCTATTTGCATGCTTGTTTAAAAGCGGTGAATGATTTGGAAGCATTTCGGTACAGAATTTCTAAAGGTGAGGTTTTTTTGCTCGATACCATTCATGTTTCCGCTACGCTGCCCAAACCCGATGGCACTTTTCGGTTTTCCTATGTAGATTTTGATGCAGATTTTTCTGTTTTCCGGAAAAACATAGCAGCAGAAAAAAAGCGGATACTTACACAGGATGATTTATTTCCTCCAAAAAACGATGATGCCGTCATCCATTTTTCGGCCCTTCCGTGGGTTCAATTTACAGCCTTGTCTCACGCCCGCGATTATTCCATCAAAGATTCTGTACCCAAAATATCCGTAGGTAAAGTACACGAAACTAACAACTTACTTAAAATGCCTGTTTCGGTGACTGTACACCACGGTTTGGCAGACGGGAAAGATGTTGGCGATTTTTTGGAGAAATTTCAGTTTTATTTGGATGAAGTAGGGGAAAGGTAGGGTGTTTTAATTCGGCATATTGATGCGTTATATTAATCAAACTACCGTTGAACAGACACGAATTGTGTAAAAAATATCCTTTAAAACAACATCGATTATTTAACCTTAAAAACGTCCAAGAAGATGACTTTAGAAAAGCTAAAATACCCAATAGGGCGTTACCAAAAGCCAACTGAGATTACGTCCGATATTTTGAAAAAAAACATTCAAGATATCGAAGATTTTCCGAGGAAAATAAGAAAAGAAGTCGAAGAATTGTCTGACGATCAGTTAGATACTCCGTATCGGTCGGGCGGATGGACCATTCGGCAATTGGTAAACCATTGCGCTGACAGTCACATGAACAGTTTAATCA
Organism: Bacteroidetes bacterium HGW-Bacteroidetes-13; assembly: GCA_002841025.1. Classification (GTDB taxonomy): domain Bacteria; phylum Bacteroidota; class Bacteroidia; order Flavobacteriales; family Flavobacteriaceae; genus UM-FILTER-40-17. The sequence continues at coordinate 7,610 of PHDQ01000079.1, forward strand.
GGTTTAAATTGGCTTTGACGGAGAATAAACCCATCATTAAACCCTATTTTGAAGACCGTTGGGCTGAACTTCCGGACAGCAAAAATATATTGATAGAACCTGCTCTAAAACTGATTGAAGGATTGCACGGGCGTTGGGTTGTATTGCTGAAAAGTCTGACAAATAAGCAATTAGCAACAACTTTCATTCATCCCGAGCACAACAAAGAATTCAGTTTGGAAGAGACAATTGCAATTTATGCTTGGCATTGCAACCACCATTTGGCACACATCAAAGAACTTAAGAAAATTAAGAATTGGGAATAAAGTTTAATAAATCATATAAAATTTGGTCTGTTTCAACCCACTCAATTCTTTTTTGACTGTCCTCACTTTTTATAAATTAAGATTGTATTTTTGTCACTTTAAAAATTGAATACGATGCAAGAGGCTTCATTAACAGGTTTGATTAGGATATTGTTAATATTTTTCGTGGTTTATTATGCCATCAAATTTTTGACACGGATTTTCACACCACATATTGTCAATTATCTTTCAAAAAAAGTAGAAGACAATATGAAGGAACAATTTAAAAATCAGCAACAAACCAAACAAAATGATGTTCCGCCAAAGGAAAAAAAGAAAGACAATCTGGGAGAATATATTGACTACGAAGAAATAGAATAGTTAAACTAACAAACTTCATCACAAATACTTATGAAGAATTTTTTCTCGTTAATCAAAAACCATCTGCTTGTTTCAGCTTTGTTTGTGGTGATTTCTCTTGTTTTTTTCTACCCGGTTTTGCAGGGTAAAAAAATCTATCAAAGCGACATTGTTCAATATTCCGGCATGTCAAAACTTCAAAACGATTTCAGGAGTGACACCGGTGAAGAAACCTATTGGACGGATGCTGCTTTCGGCGGGATGCCAACCTATCAGTTAGGCGCAAAATATCCGCATAACTACATCAAACAATTGGATCATTTCCTTCGGTTTTTACCGCGTCCGGCAGATTATTTGTTTCTGTATTTTATCGGTTTATACATCCTTTTGCTCGTTCTTCGGGTAGATTGGAAATTGGCTTTTTTGGGAGCCATCGGTTTTGGGTTTTCAACCTATTTGATCATCATACTCGGTGTGGGTCACAATGCAAAAGCCCATGCCATCGGTTATATGCCTTTGGTTTTGGCAGGTATTTTTTACTGTCTTCGAAAACCTAAACTGTTGTCTTTCATACTGACATCCATCGCATTGGCACTCGAACTCAACGCCAATCACTTTCAAATGACCTACTACCTCGGTTTTTTGATTTTGATTATTTGGATTGTTTATTTGATAAATGCTTTCAAAAATAAATCACTCCAATCGTTTTTCATTTCATCAGCGGGACTTTTTGCCGCGTTGATTTTTGCCGTCGGACTAAACGCAACCAACCTAATGGCAACCCGCGAATATGCCGAATTCAGCACCCGTGGGAAAAGTGATATCACCATCAATCCGGATGGCACGCCCAAAGAATCCGTTTCCGGTTTAGACAAGAGTTACATCACCGAGTACAGTTACGGTTTGATGGAAACCTTCGATTTGTTTGTGCCGAGACTTTATGGCGGAAGCAATTCCGAAAAATTGGGAGCCGATTCTAAAACCTATGATTTTCTCAGAAAAAATGGAGTTCCTGCCGGTCAGGCTTTGTCCTTTGCAGAAAACTTACCAACCTATTGGGGATCACAGCCTATCGTAGCAGCACCGGCCTATTTGGGAGCGGTACTGATATTTCTCATGGTGCTAGGTATCATGCTAATAAAAGGGAAAACCAAATACTGGCTGCTTGCGGGAATCCTGCTTTCTCTGCTGCTTTCATGGGGTAAAAACTTTTCGATACTGACCGATTTGTTTATAGATTATATGCCGATGTACGACAAATTCAGGGCAGTTTCTTCCATTCAGGTTTTGTTGGAATTGTGTGTGCCGATTTTGGGAATTTTAGGACTGCATCAATTTATAAAAGGAGAACATTCGTTGGTTGAAAAGAAAAAAGCTTTGGCTTATGCATTTAGCATTCCGGCTGGTTTGGCTTTGATTTTTATCTTTTTCAAAGATGCACTTTTTGATTTTGTAGGAGCCAATGACGGTTATTACGCACAAAATTACGG
>PHDQ01000080.1 GCA_002841025.1 Bacteroidetes bacterium HGW-Bacteroidetes-13
ACTAAACGGCGCGCAAAATGCAGGTATCTTAGCCGCGCAAATCATCGGGGCTTTTGACAAAACCGTGCAGAAAAAACTCGATGCCTATAAAGAAAGTTTGAAAGAGAAAGTTATTAAGGGCTCAGCAGAAATTAAAAAAATCAACTAAAAATAACGAAGCCTGCAAAATCTAATTTTGTGACAAAAAAAGCTATTACACAAAAATCACTGAGAAGTCACAAAAAACACAAAGAAAAAATCTATTGATAAAATCAAAGTTATCGCAATCAAATCTTTGTGTCGCTTTGTGTAAGCCTTTGTGTAGCTTTGTGACAAAACCTTTACTCAAAATGTTACCTAAAAAATGACCCAAAACCCACTCCTTCAGCCTTTTGACACCGCTCCATTTGCAAGCCTTAAAACGGAACATTTTCTGCCTGCCGTCAAACAGGAAATTGCCAACACCCGACAAGAAATCGACGCGATTGTTGAAAATCCTGCCGAGCCTACCTTCGAAAACACCATCGAAGCCTTGGATTACTCCGGAAAGCAACTCGATCGCGTCACGGGTATTTTCTTTAACCTAAACAGTGCCGAAACGAGTCCGGAAATTCAAAAATTGGCACAGGAAATTTCGCCTTTACTCACGGATTTTTCCAACGACATCACACTCAATCAGGCACTTTTTGAACGCGTCAAAAAGGTGTTTGAGCAAAGAGAAAAACTGAAACTGACCGCCGAACAAAAAACCTTGCTCGACAAAAAATACAAAAGTTTTGCCCGAAATGGTGCCAATTTGCCCGAGGAAAAGAAAGAAATGCTCAGGCAATTGGACACGGAATTGTCGAAGCTGAGTTTGCAATTTGGCGAAAACGTCTTGGCCGAAACCCAAGCCTATCAACTGCATATAACCGATGCGTCTAAACTGAAAGGCTTACCCGAATCAGCTTTGGAAACCGCCCAACAATTGGCCGAAAAACAAAACCTAAAAGGCTTTATTTTCACCTTAGATTTTCCGAGCTATCAACCGTTTATGACCTATGTAGAAAACCGCGATTTGCGCAAAGAATTGTTTTTGGCCTATGCCACACGCGCTTATCAAAAAGCGCAAAATGACAACCAAAAAATAGTCCTGCAAATCGTCAAAAAAAGACACCAACGGGCGCAACTTTTGGGTTACAAAACCCATGCGCATTATGTGTTGGAAGAACGCATGGCACAATCGCCCGAAAAAGCCAAAGATTTTCTGGAAGAATTGCTAAAAAAATCCGTTCAAAAAGCGAAAGATGAATTCGATCAATTGGAAACTTTTGCCAAAAAATTAGACAACATCAATCGTTTGGAAAAATGGGATGGCGCATTCTACACCGAAAAACTCAAACAAAAACTATACGATTTTGACGATGAAGTGCTGAAACCTTATTTTGATTTAAACAACGTTTTACAAGGTGTTTTCACGATCGCCAATCGACTGTATCAACTTCATTTTGAAGAAGTTTTCGACATTGACAAATACCACGAAGAAGTCAAAACCTATCGGGTTACGGACGACAAAGCAAATTTAATCGCTATTTTCTATGCCGATTTTCACCCGCGACCGGGCAAGCGAAACGGTGCGTGGATGACTTCCTACAAACCGCAATTCCGCGAAGGCAATACCGTCGAAAGACCCCATATTTCTATTGTTTGCAACTTCTCCCGCCCGACCAAAACAAAACCGTCTTTGCTCACTTTCAACGAAGTCACTACGCTTTTTCACGAATTTGGTCACGCATTACACGGCATGTTGGCAGACACTGTGTATCCGAGTTTGAGCGGCACTCACGTCTATTGGGATTTTGTGGAATTGCCGAGTCAGGTTTTGGAAAATTGGTGTTACGAAAAGGAAGCGTTGGAATTGTTTGCCAAACATTACCAAACTGGCGAAATATTGCCCGAAACTTACATAGAAAAAATCAAAAAGGCCGCTACTTTTATGCAGGGTTTGCAAACGTTGCGTCAGCTCAGTTTTGGCTTGCTCGACTTGAAATGGCATGCCGAAAATCCGGAAAATTTTTCAGACCTGAAAGCGATAGAAAAAAGTATTTTTTCAGCCACAGATCTCTATCCGGAAGTGGGCGAATCTTGCATGAGTACTGCTTTTTCGCATATTTTTCAAGGTGGCTATTCGGCCGGGTATTACAGCTATAAATGGGCGGAAGTATTGGATGCAGATGCCTTCGAGTTGTTCAAAGAGAAAGGTGTTTTTGATGCGGAAACCGCCAAAAGTTTCAAAGAAAATATACTCTCCAAAGGCGGATCTGAACATCCGATGGTGTTGTACAAACGATTCCGCGGGTCGGAGCCAAACCCCGACGCACTGCTCAAAAGAGCCGGAATTTTAAACTGACATTCCGATAAGACTAATTTTTAACAATTCCGCTTGTCGAAAAATTAGATAAAAGTGTTTACTTTGGGGAAACTAAACAACCCGGTTTTTCAAGTTATTCAAAATTTGTAAAAAAAGACTATTTTTGAATGCTTAGAAAAGATAAAATGCTGACTATGGACGAATTGGAAAAACACACCCTCGACCCAAATAAGTGGATAGATTCTTATTCGGATTATCTTTTTAACTACACCATTGTGAAGGTCAATGACGATGAGGTTGCCAAAGACTTGGTACAAGAAACTTTTTTCTCCGCTTTGAAAGCCATGAAGAATTTCAAAGGAGAAGCTTCCGAACGAACTTGGCTTATCTCTATCCTTAAACGAAAAATCATCGATTATTACCGAAAAATAAATTCCAAAAAAGGCAAAGCTGAAGTTCGAATCACCTACAACGACGATACGGAAAATGAAGGAGAATGGTTGGAAGAACGCGTAGCCGATTATCACTTAGACGGCAACGCTGAATCTGAAATGGAAAATGTGGAACTCGGATTGGCCATCAACAAGTGCATGGATAGACTACCGGAGAAGCAAGCCACCATTTTTAAAATGAAAACTGTCGAAGGTTTTGAAACCGAAATCATCTGTAAGGAGCTAAATATCACTCCGTCCAATCTTTGGGTCATTATCCACCGTGCAAGACTGCAACTGATGGAATGCTTAGAAAAAAGTTGGTACGCTTAAAAGAAAAAAAATTGAAATGAAACACAATCACGATCACAATCACAATCACGATCACAAACACAAAGAGAAATTGTTCTATTCCTGCGATGAAGCCGGTTTAGCTTGTGACAAAAGCCAGTATGGCGAACTCACACTTTGGGAAAAAGTCAGACTAAAAATTCACCTATTTTATTGTGATTATTGCCGGGCGTATTCCAAAAAAAATCAAAAACTTTCCGACTTGTTTAAACGCGTTGGGATTTCTCAGCCCGCAAAACAACTCGATTTGGATTCAAAAGAATTGATGCGGAAAGAATTTGAAAAAGAATTGAATTCTACCCTCTGAGGTTATTGACACACTCGATTAAAAACCAAACAATCGGAATACTTTCAACCCAAAAGGAGCTAAAGTATTTCGATTGTTTTTTTTGTGCCTTCCACAAAAAAAACGCAGACAACAAACAAATCAAATAAATCGAATTCCACGCCAATCCGTTTTTTATCAATGTTGAAATTACAATGATCGACAACAAAATACTGCCGGCTATCTTTGTTTTTCTAACTCCCAAAATCATCGGAATCGTCCCCAAATCTTTGTCGTCTGTATCCATGTCTCGGATATCAAACGGGATAAGCCAAATCAATACAAAAAGAATGATTTCCACCAAGTCGGACAAAATCCGAAAATCAAAATCCACATCCAAATAAAGAAGCGGAAGCCCCACGCAAATCCCTGACCAACAAATTGCAATCAGATAGGCTTTGACCCCAAAACGATTTCTGAAATTTTTGATATTCGGCCGTGCCGGAAAACTGTATAACAAAGTCAGCATCGAAAAAAAAAGACTCCACCAAAATAATTTAATTGGCAAACTAAAAACAAGTGCAATTGCCGTTATTGCTGAAAAAAAACTGATGATCAAGACCGCTTTTTGTTTTCTCAAAATTGCAAAAGGCAAAGTGGCATATTTCGCAAAGTTGTATGCCAAAACCGCTGTCGAGAAAATAAAAATCGTCAGGTTCAGATTGATATCTTCTCCTCTATTGAGAAAAGTAATCGCAGAAAGACAGGTTATTGCCAATGCAACGTGAAGACTTGACCGAATGTAGAAATCAAATATTTTATTAAATAAATTCACTTTTCAAAAATACCTAATTTGCACCGAAAGCAGTTGATAAATACCTCTAAATGTTTTGTCAAAATCGGTTAAAAAAGAATTTATAATCTGTAATTTTGTGAAAATTTTTTTCACCCTATGAATTCAGATTCGTTTGCCCTTCGCCACATTGGTCCACGCGAAAGCGATCTTCCTAAAATGCTCCAAACCATCCGTTGTAACAGTCTCGAAGCTTTGATTACGCAAACCATTCCGGACGATATCAGACTCCGAAAACCTTTGGATTTGCCCGAGGCACTTACCGAAAATGATTTTCTCAATCACATTCATGCATTGGGTGCAAAAAACAAGTTGTACAAAAATTATATCGGTTTGGGTTACCACCCGACCATCACGCCGGCCGTCATCCAGCGAAATATTTTGGAAAATCCGGGTTGGTACACCGCCTACACGCCATACCAAGCCGAAATTGCGCAAGGAAGATTGGAAGCACTTTTGAATTTTCAGACCCTGATCATAGACCTTACCGGAATGGAAATTGCCAATGCTTCTTTGCTCGATGAAAGCACCGCTGCGGCTGAATCTATGACCATGTTTTTTGACTTGCGTTCGCGCGAACAAAAATCGAACAACGCGGTCAAGTTTTTTGTTTCCGAAGAAGTGTTGCCACAAACCGTTTCTGTACTTCAAACACGTGCCTTGCCTTTGGGCATTGAACTGGTGATTGGTAATCATGAAAAATTAAATTTATCAACTGAGTTTTTTGGTGCTTTGGTCCAGTATCCCGGCAAACACGGTCAAGTCTATGACTTTTCAGCTTTTGTCGGAAAAGCCCACGAAAAAGACATCAAAGTTTCTTTTGCCGCCGATTTATTGAGTTTGGTATTGCTGTCACCTCCAAGTGAGTTTGGAGCAGACGCAGTAGTCGGTACTTCGCAACGCTTTGGCATTCCAATGGGTTATGGCGGACCGCATGCAGCATTTTTTGCCACCAAAGAAGAATACAAACGTAGTATTCCGGGACGCATCATCGGAATCACTCGAGATACAGACGGTAACCGCGCACTTCGTATGGCACTTCAAACCCGAGAACAACACATCAAAAGAGACAAAGCCACCTCAAACATCTGTACGGCTCAGGTGTTACTCGCCGTTATGGCCGGAATGTACGGTGTTTATCACGGCAAAAAAGGACTGCAATTTATTGCGAATAAAATTCATAAAAGCGCACTCAATCTCAATTCAGCATTACAAAAATTAGGTGTTGAACAGTCAAACGCTGTCTTTTTTGACACCCTTTTGCTCAAAGCAGAGGCTTCAAAAGTTAGCGCAATTGCCGAAAATCATCAGCTAAATTTCTATTATCCGGATGCCAATCATGTCGCTATTTCGTTGAATGAAACAACCACTGTTGAAGATTTGAATCAAATCGTCGAAGTTTTTTCAAAATTGACAGGCAAACAATCTGAATTTAATGAATCTAAAGATATCAATAGCCCGATTCAAGGAAATTTGGTTAGAAAAAAAGATTTTCTGACCGCAGCTGTGTTTGCATCCTATCATTCGGAAACCGATTTGATGCGATATATCAAAAAATTGGAACGCAAAGATTTGTCGCTCACTCACGCGATGATTTCTTTGGGTTCTTGCACGATGAAATTGAATGCCGCTGCCGAAATGTTGCCACTCAGTTCGCCGCAATGGGGTCAGATTCACCCTTTTGTTCCCATCAATCAGGCACAAGGCTATCAAGAAGTTTTGAGAAAATTGGCAGAACAACTCAACGTGATTACCGGATTTGCAGCAACCTCACTCCAGCCCAATTCGGGCGCACAAGGCGAATATGCGGGCTTGATGGTCATTCGTGCTTTTCATCAGGCGCGCAACGAATCGCATCGCAATATTTGTCTGATTCCGTCCTCGGCACATGGCACCAATCCGGCTTCGGCTGTGATGGCAGGCATGCAAGTAGTTGTTACGAAAACCACCGAAGAAGGAAACATCGATGTAGAAGATATCCGCGAAAAAGCAAATTTATACAAAGACAAGCTTGCCGCCTTGATGGTTACCTATCCATCTACACACGGTGTTTTTGAATCCACTATCCGAGAGATTACCCATATCATTCACCAAAACGGCGGACAGGTTTATATGGACGGCGCCAACATGAATGCGCAAGTCGGGTTGACCAATCCAGCAACCATTGGTGCGGATGTGTGTCACCTGAATTTACACAAAACCTTTGCCATTCCGCATGGCGGTGGTGGTCCCGGTGTAGGTCCGATTTGTGTTGCAGCACATTTAGCTCCATTTCTTCCTACGAATCCGGTGGTTGAAACCGGTGGAGATTCAGCCATAACCGCTGTTTCGGCTGCACCTTGGGGAAGCGCGTTGGTTTGCTTGATTTCGTATGCCTACATAACCATGCTCGGCGCAAAAGGTTTGACAGAATCTACACGTTATGCGATTCTCAATGCCAATTATATCAAGGAAAGATTGAAAGGTCATTTTGAAGTTCTATACGCGGGTGAAAAAGGTCGGGCTGCCCACGAGATGATTGTGGATTGTCGTCCGTTTAAGAAAAACGGTGTGGAAGTAACTGACATTGCCAAACGATTGATGGATTACGGATTTCACGCGCCTACGGTTTCTTTTCCCGTTGCCGGAACTTTGATGATAGAGCCTACGGAAAGTGAAAGTCTCGCAGAATTAGACCGCTTTTGTGATGCGATGATATCCATTCGCAAAGAAATTGACCAAGCGGCTCTTGAATCGAATAATGCGCTTAAAAACGCACCGCATACACTAAAAATGTTGACCTCAACCGAATGGGATTTTCCATATACACGAGAAAAAGCAGCTTTCCCGCTGCCTTTTGTTTCTGAAAATAAGTTTTGGCCAAGCGTAAGAAGAGTAGATGATGCGTATGGAGATCGTAATTTAATTTGTTCTTGTGCACCCATCGAAGCCTATATGGAATCATAGACAATCGAACTTAACATCAAGTAAAATAGACTATTCCCACAAATTAGTTAAACAACTGATATCTTCTTGTTTATCAAATTTCATTTATTTTTAAATTTAATTTGAATAAAAGTGTAAAGTTGGGCATTGTAATTTTTATTGTGCAAGCATAACAAGTTTTTTTAATTGTCTTACCTTTGATTGTAACTAACAAACAATTCTTGTTATGAACACTAAAATCATCGGTACCGGATGTTATATTCCTTCCGAAATTGAAGATAACGAACAGTTTATACAACACGAGTTTTTAAACGACCAAGGCGATGTTTTTGGCGTTTCAAACGAAGTGATTATTGAAAAATTTCAAGCCATCACCGGTATCAAGGAAAGAAGATACGCCAAAGATCATTTGAACTCTTCCGATCTTGGTTTTTTTGCAGCAGAAAAAGCCATAGAAAACGCCAATATCAATCCGGAAGAATTGGATTATATCATTGTCGCACACAATTTTGGCGACGTCAAATTTGGCACCAATCAATCCGATACACTACCCAGTTTGGCTTCTCGCATAAAACATGCTTTGCGTATTAAAAATCCGAAGTGTGTGGCTTACGATATCCTCTTCGGTTGTCCGGGTTGGATTGAAGCGATGATTCAAGCAAATGCTTTTATCAAAAGCGGTATCGCCAAAAAATGTTTGGTAATCGGTTCGGAAACGCTGTCGAGAATTGTCGATAAACACGATCGGGATTCCATGATTTATGCCGATGGAGCCGGTGCTGCTGTCGTTTCGGCAACAGAAGAAAACACCGGAATTCTACATCATGAATCTGCTACGTACACCTACGACGAAGCCTACTATTTGTACTACGGAAGTTCGTTTAACAAAACACTTTGTCCCAACACAAAATACATCAAAATGAACGGGAGAAAGATATACGAATTTGCCTGTATAAATGTTCCTTCAGCCATGAAAGCTTGTTTAGACAAAACCGGAATTGGCATTGAAAAAGTAAAAAAAATACTCATTCATCAAGCCAATGAAAAGATGGATGAAGCCATCGTCAAACGTTTTTACAAGTTATACGGAATGAATATACCGGAAGGTGTGCTGCCCATGAGTATTCACAAGCTTGGAAACAGTTCGGTAGCCACCATTCCTACACTGCTCGATTTGATTGTGAATGGAAAAATTGAAAATCAGTCCATCGAAAAGGGTGATATTGTTATCTTTGCAAGTGTAGGTGCCGGCATGAACATCAATGCCATGGTGTACCAATTTTAACATGTACGAGAAAAGTTTTCCAAAAAAACGCTTCAAAAAAACGCTTGATTTTCTAAAAACCCACATCAGACAGGGTTCTATTGTATTGGATTTGGGTGTGAAAAATCCATTTTCAGAAATCATGCAAGACGAAGGCTATCGTGTCTTCAACACCCAGGGTGAAGATTTGGATCGCTATACCGAAGCTGTTTTAAACCCCAATATTGAAGTAGTAACTGCCTTTGAAATTTTTGAGCACCTACTTTCCCCCCTTCAAATTTTATCCGAAATAAAAGCCGATAAACTCGTTGCAACCGTACCTCTTCGGTTGTGGTTTTCTCCTGCATACAGAAGCAAAACGGATCCTTGGGACAGACATTATCACGAATTTGAAGATTGGCAATTTGACTGGTTGTTGGAAAAATCCGGGTGGGAAATTAAAGCCAGAAAAAAATGGACACATCCGGTCGGTAAAATCGGATTTCGACCTTTGCTACGACTTATCACACCTCGGTATTACGCGGTTTATGCGGAAAGGATAAAGTCATGAAAATATACATCGTCATCCCTGCATACAACGAAGAAGCGTTTTTACCGCAAACACTCAGGTCGCTTGCCGAACAAACTTATTTGCCCAAAAAAGTCATCGTAGTAAATGACGCATCCACAGACAGCACCTTGGAATTGGCGAATTCATTTTCAAAAAAACACACTTGGCTAAAAGTTGTCTCCACAACCGCTGTGTCCGTTCATCAGCCGGGCGCAAAAATAATACGCGCTTTTAACGAAGGTGTTGCTCAGCTGGATGACGATTTCGACATTCTCATGAAATTGGATGCCGATATTTTATTGCCCAAAAACTATCTGGAAACCATTGTCAGTCATTTTAACAGCAACCCGAAAATCGGGATGGCCGCCGGATTTGCCTGTGTTGAAAAAGATGGACATTGGGTGTTGGAAAACCTTACGGATACCGACCACATACGCGGAGCGCTCAAAGCCTATCGAAAAGAATGTTTTTCAGCCATAGGCGGACTCCGGGAAGCGATGGGTTGGGACACTTTAGATGAAGTTCTCGCCCGGTACTTCGGCTGGGAAATAAAAACAGATGTCAACTTGTTAGCCAAACACCTCAAACCAACCGGAGAGCGATACCACGCAAAATCCGGCAGCCTTCAAGGGAAAGTTTTTTACAGTCTGCGCTATGGATTGTTTCTAACCAAAATCGCTGTTTTAAAATTGGCTTGGCGCAAAAAAAGTACGGCTTATTTTTTCAATGCAATTCAAGGTTATTTTGGTGCTTGGATGACAAATCAACCCAA
>PHDQ01000342.1 GCA_002841025.1 Bacteroidetes bacterium HGW-Bacteroidetes-13
TTTGCAATCTACTTTTTCTGCTGATGGCGGTCTTACTTGGGCTATTAATACAGGTTGGGATCAGGTATATAATTTTGAGGGCACTTGCACCGATCTTGGCGGTGGCGGCGGAGGCGGCGCCTGTGACCAATCAAGTGCTAGTGCTGGTTTTCAGAATGGATTTTTCTCTGAGTCACCCAATGTTGTTGCCTGTGACCTTTTAGTTGCAGCTGATGATGACTTTACACTGGAGCAAATCACAATGAATTTATTCCATAATCCCGGCACAACAATTGCCAGTTTAAACTTAATTTACTACGCAAATGCAGCAGGACAACCCGGAGCTATAATCGGCACAGAAACGGTAGTGCCAACATCTCAAGTAGTTGTTGGAGCCAATTTTGGTTTTAATATAAGTGAGGTAGTAATAGATGTGACTCCTTTCTTATTCGCAGGTCAAGCTGGTCAATCCACAACTTATTGGGTAGGAACAACTGTTCTTTCTGCCAACGGAGGTCAGAATGCCTGGGAGTCCAATCTTTCTCCTCAGGGCAACCCAATGTGGCAATTTTTTAATGGAAATTGGGTAAATACTTTTGAAGAAGGTGTTTATATTTTCTCCGGCCAATGCGCAGGCGGAGGCGGCGGCGGAGGCGGCGACTGTACAAGTGCCACTTATGACGCAACAGGCTTACCGATAGATATTGATGGAGCAGGAACATCAACAGCAGATTGTGTGGGTGCTCCAAACTTACATCCTGTTACTGTATCTGGTTCAGGAACTATTGGAACCGATGCAGAGTTAGAAGATGTAACAATCAACATAACACACTCCTGGTCAGGAGACCTGGAAATCTCATTAATATCTCCATCTGGTACAGAATTATTGTTGTGGGATAATGTGGGAGGTTCCGGTGATAACTTTACAAATACCCAATTCCAGGACGGAGGAATTCCCTCAGCCGGAAGTACAGCACCTCATACAGCTGTATATGTTCCTGTTGGCGGCACCTTTGCTGCTACCTTTGCCGGTGAAGATATCAATGGCGACTGGCAATTGAAAATTTGTGATACCGCAGGCGGAGATACAGGATCTTTAGATTCGTTCTCTATCACTTTCTGTACAGAAGATACAAGCCCCACAAACAACTGGGAATGTGCCGATGCTACCGCCCTTTCTTGTGGTGATATTGTAGCAGGAACCACTACTGGAGCAACCAACTCAGGAGGAAATGCCTCACCCGATGTATTCTATTCCTATACAGGAAGTGGCGTTGTAGAGTTTGTAACCATATCCTTATGTGGCGGTGGA
>PHDQ01000081.1 GCA_002841025.1 Bacteroidetes bacterium HGW-Bacteroidetes-13
TTCTCTAATTTATTCTTACAAATTTTATGAAGAAATCAACAGCTCTATCCTGCGGAAGAAGTGTTGAACTAGACGATATATCCCACAACCATATTTCCAGTGTGTTAGCATTTATCCACCCGAATGTAAAAACATTATCACTGTCTGCAGTCTCAAAACCTGTATTAACTTCAACAAAAGGCAAAAAATTTGTAGTGCTTAAATTGGAAGGAAATACAACCCTGTATTGCCCTACTGACAGTTTTGAGGATGTCCAAGCAGGACTTCCAGAAACCCTAACACCATTATTCATCCTTCCCCATGCATATACCATCGGTGCGTCCACCCAACTGAAGCTGCCGTCGGCATTGGAGGAGAGCATCTGATTGGCAGTGCCGTTACTTGTGATGCCATCAATTTTAAGTGCCGTTACGGCTCCATCGGTCAGCTTTGCGTTGGTAACGTTCGCATCCATTAGTTTTGTAGTGGTTACCGCATCGTCCGAAATTGTTAAAACGGTTGATCCTGTTACATCTCCCGTATGAATAGTATTTGCGCTTTCAGCAGTTTTAGCATGAAGTGCATAAGGTACACTCATTAATTGACTGGTTCCTGTTATGGTATAATTTGTTCCGCCGGCTGTATCAATTTCAGTTTTAATAAAATAGGTGTCAGCAGCCCAATCAATAGATGCAAAATCGCCACTAACAAGAGTACCGCTGCCAATTTCAATAGAAATTAAACCGTTAGCATTCGTGATAGGGTTTTGGGTTTCAGCATAAACAGCAATTCCACCATTAGAACCTTTTAAAATGCTTATTTGTATTCCAATTCCTTGATTAGCCAAAATCAGACCACTAGAATTTCTAATTATAGCTTGGTAGTTAAACTTTTCAGGGGTTTGAGCAAATGTATTTATTACAAATAAAACGCTTAATATAAATAATACGTAGATTTTTTTCATTTTGTTAATTTTTAATTATTTTAAATGTTTTGATAATATTGGATGAATCATTGGTTACTTTAAGCAGATATATGGCGTTAGGTAAATAGTCTATATTAATTTTAACAATATTTCCTGAATTCTTACCACTAATAAGCAATTCACCCAAAAGGTTGAATAAGTTATAGGATAGTTCATTGTTTTGATTTGTCTTTAAATTTAAAATGGAAGACGTTGGGTTTGGGTAGATAGAGACCTCTAAATTAGATTCAAAGTCTATAACTTTAAGGGTATTAGTTGATTGGTAAAACTGTATTCCTTGAAATACGGTATTGTCGTTGTCTTCAATAGTTTCTTGTGTGGTTTGTCCGACGGAGTAACTTACTAAAAAACCTCCTTGAGACATACTACCTCCAGCAGCTATCAATACATCTTGAGCAAATGACATATTTATACTGGATACTAATGATACAATAACCAGAGTTATCTTGAGTTTGAATTTAAACGGTGAGATTTGTTTCATAAATTTGGGGTTTTTAGTCGCTGATAAATACTATATTAAAAAAATATCAACAATATGCATTTAATCATCGAATGAATTTCATTGCAAATATCCCAAATAAAAAAAAATTACAACAACACTAAAAACGGAGTTTATAACACTTTTCCCTGAAATTTGGTGTAATTAAAGTTTTGGACATCCTAAAAATACGATTCAAATTATTTTTAAATTTCTATATTTGGAGCAATCTATAATTTTTATAAATGGACACAATTATACATGTAAATTCTATTTTGCAATTACATGAGATGCTAAATTTTGAAAAGCCTGAGCATCCTTTAATTACGATAATAAATGTTTGCGATTTGGAAGTGAAGCAGGAAATGGTGGGTGTGAAAGTTGTAACAAATCTATACTGTATTGCTTTAAAAGATGAGCATTGTGGTATGGAATATGGCAGAACGAGCTACGACTTTGAAAAGGGGACTTTACTTTTTACAGCTCCTTTACAGGCGCTTACAGCAACCAAAACACTTAATAAAAATGAAGAAGAAGGCTGGTTATTGTTTTTTCATCCTGATTTACTCCTCAAGTCTAGTTTAGCCCAAAAAATAAATCAGTACACTTTTTTTGAATACGAAGCTAATGAAGCCTTGCATTTATCAAATGAGGAAAGAGGGACACTCAATAATATAATTTCTAAAATTCAGGATGAATATACCCGAAAGATGGATAGACACAGTCGAAGTTTGATCATTTCAAAATTAGAATCATTGCTTAACTACTCTCTTCGATTTTACGAACGCCAATTTATTACCCGCAGCTCAGCGCATAAAAGTATCGTAGTCATGTTTGAAAGTATTTTAAATACCTCTTTAGAAGAAACAAATTTGAGTAAAGAATTTCCATCCATTAAATACTTGGCGGAAAAAATAAATCTATCACCCAATTATTTAAGTGATATACTCAGAAAAGAAACAGGATATTCAGCCAAAGATTATATTAACAATTTAGTAATCAAAAGGGCAAAAGAAAAGTTAATGGGAACTAATGATTCGATAAGTGAAATTGCCTTTTCTCTTGGCTTTAATTACCCCCATTATTTCACACGCTTTTTTAAATCAAAAATAGGGATGACACCTTCAAGATATCGAAAGGGAAACTAAACATCGTTTGGAATGGTTTTAACAACCTTTATGTATCATTAAGAATCCATTATTAATTGCCGAAAAAATTATTTGCAACCCTCAAAAGGTTTATTATTTTAATTTATAAAATAATTATTCGGTTAACCCGTAAGGTGAAATAAGATAAACAAAAAAATATTGCATAAGACGCTGATTTACATTTTTTATGTCGCAAAAAAAACCAATATCTTATGCCAAATACAGTAAAAAATTATTTTTAAGTCTTAGAAGTTGTAAGTTCTTTTCCTATTGTTTCACCCTTACAAAACCGGGTTGGAAGAAAAAGAAAAATGTCTGATATTGAAGTCGTTGCTCTAAGTTTGGCTGCTGAGTTTATGTCAATTGACAGCGAAAATCACCTTTTTAAGCTAATCGATGGGTCTCAAATTCCAAACCTGATAGAGAGAAGCCAGTTTATCAATAAATTTTTTCTTGATAGACCTTTAAACAATATTAAAACTCAAATAGTTTAATTTCACCCAAAGGGTAGTAGATTTGCGTTCGGATGTGTAAAGTTTTACTGACTTTTAACATTATACAATCGCAATTCTACCACACCAATCAATTTACAAATTATGAACCCAAAAATCATCAAGCTTTTTCTGCGTTTTGCAATTGCCATCAGTTTTCTATCTGCGGTTGCAGACCGTTTTGGATTGTGGAATCAAGCAGTTTCCGCTTGGGGCAATTGGGATGGCTTTTTAGAATACGCACAACTCATAAATCCATGGTTTCCAAATGCGATAATCCCGACAATCGGGCTCATCGCGACAATGGCTGAAATTGTTTTTGCCTTGTGCTTACTCGTTGGGATTAAAACGGAATTTTTTGCAAAAATGAGCGGCTTTCTTTTGCTCATATTTGCTTTATCTATGACTTTTTCGACCGGAATCAAAGGCGCATTTGACTATTCCGTATTTACAGCTGCTGCCGGAGCCTTCGCCTTGAGCTTGATGAAGGAAAAATATTTGGAATTGGATTCTTTGATGACAAAACTGAAAAACAATTAATCTGTGAAAACAACCCATTGATTGAGTCTCTGCAGATGTAAATACCCATAAAATTACCCCAGCTTCAAAGCCAACATGCCTTTCTCCAAGGTTTCCAATTTGGCGAGTGCGTCCGCTTCTTTTTGCCTTTCATTGGCAACTACGGCTTCGGGTGCGCCACTGACAAATTTTTCGTTGGAAAGTTTGGCACGAACCGATTTTAAAAAGCCTTCCAAATAAGTTTTTTCCGCCTGTAGTTTATCGATTTCTTCCTGTATGTCCATCGAACCACTCACCGGAATAAAATATTCGTTCGATTTGACTCGGAACGACAAGGCTCCCGAAACTTGCGCATCGGTGTATGAAATATCCGACACATTCGTCAGTTTTGAGACAATCGGGTCGTAGGTTTTGCCGATATTTTCGTTGTTGATAACGTGTAAAGCAACTCCCTCCTTAAACGAAATGTTTTTCTCTGCACGAATCGTTCGAATGCCCGAAACCACTTCTTTCATCGATTCATAATCTGAAATCACCGAAGCGTCAAATGATTTTATTTCAGGCCATTGCGCGATGATTAATGCTTGTTCGGGTGTTCTTGTCTCTATGTTCTGCCATATTTCTTCGGTGAGAAACGGCATAAACGGATGCAATATTTTCAAATTGTTTTCCAAAGCCGAGATAACCGCTTGGTAGGTTTTTGCATCGATGGGTTCGCCAAATGCAGGTTTGATGATTTCCAACAACCAAGCGCAAAACTCATCCCAAACCAGTTTGTAAGTTGCCATCAAAGCATCGGAAATACGGTATTTTTCAAAATGACTTTCAATTTCTGCCAAAGTCTTTTGAAACACAGCATTGTAGGCTTCTAAACCGATGCGCGCAGCCTCAGGTTGTTCGATTGTTTCGCTCACTTCCCAACCGGAAATCAATCGGAAAGCGTTCCATATTTTGTTGGAAAAACTTCTGCCTTGTTGGCACAAATCTTCGTCAAACATCAAGTCGTTTCCGGCGGCGGCACTCAACAGCAAACCTACCCGGACACCATCGGCACCAAACTGTTCGATCAACTCCAACGGCTCAGGCGAATTGCCCAACGACTTCGACATCTTTCTGCGTTGCTTGTCGCGCACCAACCCGGTCAAATAAACATTGGTAAAAGGTTTTTGGTCTGTAAACTCATAACCTGCGAATATCATCCGTGCCACCCAAAAGAACAAAATATCCGGTCCGGTGACCAAATCTTGGGTTGGATAATAATATTTGAATGCCTCGTTTTCAGGATTTCGGATACCATCGAACACGCTGATGGGCCACAACCAAGACGAAAACCACGTGTCTAAAACATCTTGATCTTGTTGCAAATCGGAAGTGGACAAATGTGTATTGCCGGACTTTGCACCTGCCAATTTCAATGCCTCTTCGGCAGAAGTTGCCACCACGAAGTCATCGGGTTGGTCGCCGTAATAATAAGCCGGAATCTGCTGTCCCCACCAAAGTTGGCGAGAAATGTTCCAATCGCGAATGTTTTCCAACCAATGCTTATAGGTGTTTTCAAAACGATCGGGAAAGAGTTTGATTTCTTTATCTTCAAACACAGCTTTCAAAGCGGGTTTTACCAATTCGCTCATGCTCAAAAACCACTGATGCGACAATTTGGGTTCGATGACCGCTTTGGTTCGCTCAGAGGTTCCTACTTTATTGATGATGGGTTCTGATTTGCACAAAGCACCTATTTCCGTCAATTCTTTGATGATTTGTTTGCGTACTTCGAAGCGGTCTTTGCCTTCGTAATGAAGTCCGTAGCTGTTGAGCGTGGCATCGTCGTTAAAAATATCGATGACTTCGAGTTTGTGTTTGTCGCCCAATACTTTGTCATTTGGGTCATGTGCCGGTGTGACTTTCAGACAGCCGGTTCCAAATTCTATTTCCACATACGTATCTTCGATAATCGGAATCACCCGATTGGCAATCGGAACAATCGCTTTTTTGCCTTTCAAATGCCTAAATCGTTCATCATCCGGATGGATGCAAATGGCGGTGTCGCCAAAAATGGTTTCGGGGCGGGTGGTCGCAATCGTCAAATGCTCGTTACTTCCATCTATTTGATATTGAATATAATAGAGTTGCGATTGTTGTTCTTCATAAATCACTTCTTCGTCAGAAAGTGTGGTTTTTGCCTCCGGATCCCAGTGAACCATGCGGTGACCGCGATAGATCAACCCTTTTTTGTGCAAATCGATAAACACATCGATGACCGATTCAGACATGTCCGGATCCATGGTAAACTTGGTACGTTTCCAATCGCAGGATGCACCGAGTTTTTTGAGTTGTTCCAAGATCAATCCGCCGTGTTTGTCAGTCCAATCCCAAGCGTGGTTTAAAAATTCTTCACGGGATAAATCTGCTTTGGCGATGCCTTGTGTTTTGAGTTTTGCCACTACTTTCGCCTCAGTTGCAATAGATGCATGGTCGGTTCCGGGCACCCAGCATGCATTGAGTCCTTTCAAACGCGCACGGCGAATCAACACGTCTTGGATGGTGTTGTTGAGCATGTGTCCCATGTGCAAAACACCGGTAACATTGGGCGGCGGAATGACAATCGTATAAGGTTTCCTGTGATCGGGTTTGGAATAAAAATACCCATGTTCCATCCAGTACGCATACCACTTATCTTCAACGGATTTGGGCGAGTATTTATTTGGCAAAGTCATAAAATGGCTTGATTATTGTTAAAACAGAGGTGCAAAATTACTCATATCAAAATCAATATTAAAATTAATTAGTACTTTTGATTCGAGTAAGTGAGCGTAACTAAAAAAAGCAGCGATATGAAAAAATTAATTTTATTGGCTTTTGTAAGTGTAATCGCTTTAGGCTTCGAGATGCAAGCCCAAGCCAAAATTCAATTTAAGACAGACACAATTGATTACGGAACCATTGCCAAAGGAAGTGACGGGCTCCGGGTATTCGAGTTTACAAACACCGGCAATCAGCCGTTGGTCATCACAGAAGTTTTCTCTTCTTGCGGTTGTACTGTTCCCAAAAAACCGGACGGCCCGATTGCACCCGGAAAATCGGCTACCATTGAAGTCAAGTACGACACGAGTCGCGTTGGTCCAATTCGAAAAACCATCACGGTAAACAGCAATTCGGACACGCCAATTGTTGCATTGAAAATTAAAGGCGAGGTGACAAATTAGCTTGCTGAATGAAATTTTTACGAGGCTGCTGTCTATGATAGCGGCCTTTTTTTACTCTCTTTCGGTTTGAAAAAAGGTGGAATATTAAAAAATGTAACTCTCAGCGTTTTTTTCTCTGCGGTCTTTGCATGAAAAAACAAATTGCTATTCCACGCAAAGAGATATAAGAAAACGCAAAGCTCGCAAAGAATCTGTTTTTTATTTTGAAAAATGTGTAAAATTTCTACAAAATCCGTTTCAAAAAAAACTGATATTCGATCAAAAAACCTTCCCGCTCGATTTCCAGAATTATTTTCTTGCCTTCATCTTCGTAAAACATGGAGGTCAGCTGTTGCAAAGTAAAATTGTAGGTTGGTTTCCCATTTACCTTCATAATCACATCGCCACTTCTTAAACCGACAAGCGCTGCCGGCGAATTTTTCCGCAAAGAGGCGATTTCAAAATTCGGCTTGAGCGAAAATTTATAATTGTATTCCAAGACAATATTGATGGCACCGTTGGTAGAACTTTTGCCCAAATAAGCCTTGTTAATGTTGCTCTTCTTATCGATTTCTCTGACCAATTGTACGCCGTTGTGTTGGAGTTCAATTCCGCTCATATTGTATTCAAATGGGTCGGAAAAATTTTTGTTTTTTTTGAGTATGACGCTTTGATTTTTATAGTCAAAAATCACTTTAAACCGTCTGAGGATTTCACCACCTATACTGCCGTTTCGCGTTGCTTTCAGGTGGTTTAGACTCGCGATAGACAAAGAATCAGGGAAAGAAACCGTTGCGTTTTCAAAATGAAATTTACCGAAATCAATCTGATTGATTCTACTGCGTTTACCCAAGATATCGCCACTAAGACCTTTTCCTAAAAAATCATCGAAACTTTTTTTCGGGATGGGAATGTCATCGTTGGTAAAAAGCCACAAAGCATCGCTTCCGCCGGTATCCAACAACAGATTGACCGATTGAAGTGCTTTGTCTTCAAAAGCAATATCAATATTTACAAAAGGTTTGTCTTTCTCGATTTTAATCGGCAGTTCAACGCAATTTTTACATTTTTTCTTTTTGTAAAACGCAGGATCGTACAGATTAATTTTTTGGGTTTGATAGTTAATTTCTACCACAAAATCTTTAAACAAATCATAGCCGAGAATGCCATGAATGGGAATACCCAAGCGGGGTGAAAAATTAATTTCTTTGTCGTAAATCAAATAAAGCTGTTGGTTGTTGTTGAATGCCTCTCCAATGCGCATGCGGTTTTCGGTCGATTGATAGGCTTCGATGGGCTCGCCATTGCCCAAACCTTGCAAGGTTATTTTCTTGGCATGCTTGAGCTCGGTACTATCCGTACTGGTAAAATTAAAAACCACCGGAATCGAAACGCCGGTATCCAAAATAAACGACACAGGATTTCCGTTCATCTCAACCGAAATAACAATCAAATTGCTAATCAATTGAAATGGAACGGTTTCTTTTTTTACACCGGAAGGAAGATAAAACTTGGATTGCGCATAACCATTGCATAAAAAAAGAAAACCGATTAAAGTCAAATATGTTGACCTAAAAGGCATAAATATTTAGTATTTAACAGGTTAAAGGTATTAAATTTTTAATCACTTCTCGTTTTTTTTTAAAATATTTCTGAAAACATCTCAATTTAAAGACTCTTTTCAATTAAAAATGTTACAGCAAGAAGTTCGCGTGTATTTCATTTGCCGCCTGCCTAAACCGATTGGACACTTTAACCAAATATCCACTTTAAAAATTTAAAATATTTTTGCACCTTTGTTATAAACATCAGAACATGCCGAAAATATCACAAAAAGGCTACAACATGCCTTCTTCTCCCATCCGAAAATTGGTTCCTTTTGCGGAAAAAGCCATTCGATTGGGTAGAAAAGTATATCATCTGAACATCGGTCAACCGGACATCAAAACACCTGAAATCGCTTTGGAAGCAGTTCGGAATATTGATTTTAAAACCTTGGAATACAGCCACTCTGCGGGAATTGAAAGTTATCGGGTCAAATTGGCGAAATATTATCAGAAACATCAAATTCAAGTCAATACCTCTGAAATCATTGTGACCACCGGCGGTTCGGAAGCCTTGCTTTTTGCCATTGGCAGCATCGCCGATCCGGGAGATGAAATCATCATACCCGAACCATTTTATGCCAATTACAATGCGTTTGCAATTGCTTCAGGCGCAAAGGTAGTACCGGTAGTTTCATCCATTGAAGAAAACTTTGCCCTACCGCACATAGCCAATTTTGAAAAGTTGATTACCCCCAAAACCAAAGCAATCCTGATTTGCAATCCGGGCAACCCAACAGGTTATCTGTATGCCAAAAAAGAACTCGAAACTTTGGCAGAAATTTGTATCAAACACGATTTGTTTTTAATCGTGGACGAAGTGTATCGTGAATTTGTCTATGACGGTTGTGTCCATCACTCTATACTTTCGCTTCCCAACATAGATCAATTCGCCATCGTGGTGGATTCGGTTTCCAAACGATACAGCATGTGTGGTGCAAGAATCGGTTGCCTGATTTCTAAGAACAAAGAATTTATGGCCACGGCACTCAAGTTTGCACAAGCACGTTTGAGTCCACCCACGCTCGCGCAGATAGCTTCTGAAGCTGCGTTAGACACACCCGACAGTTATTTTGAAGAAGTAAATAAAGAATACACCCTGCGAAGAAACACTTTAATTGAAGGTTTACAAAAAATTGACGGTGTGAAAGTGGCCGTTCCAAATGGCGCATTCTATTGCATAGCCGAACTTCCGATAGCCGATGCGGACGCATTTGCACAGTGGCTGCTCGAAGATTTTCAGTTGGATGGAGAAACGGTGATGGTAGCTCCGGCAGCAGGCTTTTATGCAACTCCCAA
>PHDQ01000343.1 GCA_002841025.1 Bacteroidetes bacterium HGW-Bacteroidetes-13
CCCGGCACCGCCGACGAATACAACGAAGAATTGGCCAAAGCCCTTCGCGTTGCCGACTTTTTGGAGTTGGGCGAACTGTTTGCCAAAGATGCGTTGCACCGAAACGAATCGTGTGGTGGTCACTTCCGTGAAGAATACCAATCTGAAGACGGTGAAGCCCAAAGAGACGACAAAAACTTTGCTTACGTTGCAGCGTGGGAATACAAAGGAAAACCTTCCGAGGCTGTGTTGCACAAAGAAACTTTGGAATATGAGAATATCAAATTAGTGACGAGGAGTTATAAGTAAAGGCATTAGCCAATAGCAATTAGGCAATAGAAAATAGGTTGCAAATAAATGATTAAAAATAAGTAATGTCTGAGATTAATTCTTTTAAAGATTTATTGGTTTGGCAGAAGGGAATAGAATTGGTTAAAGAAGTTTATAAAGTGATTGAAAAAATGCCTCAAGAAGAGTTGTTTGGTTTAAGTGGACAAATAAAAAGGTCAGTACTATCCGTTCCGTCTAATATTGCCGAAGGATGGGGAAGAAATTCGACACTTAGCTACCTTCATTTTTTGAAGATTTCACGAGGTTCATTATTTGAATTGGAAACGCAGTTAATCATTGCTAAAGAATTAGAATTTATAAGCTCTGATGCGCTCAATAAAATTGACAAGTTAATTCATGAGTTATCCAAAATGCTCAATTCTTTAATCAAAAGTATCAAAAATAAATCCAAAACTATTGGCTAATGGCCATTGGCTAATGCCTCTAAAAAAATAAAAAATGAAACTTACATTAAAAATCTGGAGACAGAAAAACAATCAATCGAGTGGTAAATTTGAAACCTATCCGTTGGATGGCGTTTCGCCCGATATGTCATTTCTGGAAATGTTGGATGTGCTCAACAATGAGCTGATTGAAAAAGGAATCGACCCGGTGGCTTTTGACCACGATTGTCGCGAAGGCATTTGCGGCATGTGTTCACTGTTTATCAACGGTGAAGCCCACGGCCCCGATCGCGGCGTGACGACCTGCCAACTGCACATGCGAAAATTTAAAGACGGTGATACCATCACCATCGAGCCTTTCCGGGCTAAAGCTTTTCCGGTCATCCGAGACTTGGTCGTGGACAGAAGTTCGTTTGACCGCATTCAGCATGCCGGCGGTTACATATCCGTGAACACCTCCGGAAATACTCAGGATGCCAATGCGATACCCATTTCCAAACACGCTGCCGACGAGGCTATGGATGCCGCTACTTGCATCGGTTGCGGAGCCTGTGTAGCCACCTGCAAAAAT
>PHDQ01000082.1 GCA_002841025.1 Bacteroidetes bacterium HGW-Bacteroidetes-13
GGTATAAATCTGAAGCGTATTCAAAGAATTTTTATAATTAGAGATGCGCTGTTCGTCCAACCCATTTATGTATTCTGATTTACTCAAATCTGAAGGTTTCCATTCGCTGTCGCAGTGAACTATTCGATAGTAATAATCGACTTCATCTCCATACAAATCATCAAACTCCAAGATAATTTCATCTCCTTTTTGGACAAAAGGCACATAGCTGTCATTGCCTTTCCCACGCAGGCTCACAGATTTGATAAAATCGGGCGGAATTACTTCCTGCAAAGCTTGGCTAAACAAATTAAGACCACAAAGTGTTAAAATAAGAATGAATGACGAAATTTTTGTCATAATGGCAATGGTATATCGACTTCTATGTTAGAAAAACCGCAGTATATTTTAAAATTATTAAAATTAACTTTTGAAGGGGTTTTTTTAAAACAATAATTATGCAAACTTGTATTAATATTATTAAATTTGCAACCGAAATCAGAAATTTTATTATAAATTCAGACCTCACAGGCTATGTCAACAGACATTAGAATTAAAAAAGGCATCTCAATCAGACTTAAAGGTGAAGCCACCAAAGTTATCAAAGATGCGCCACGATCTCAAATTTACAGCATTCACCCATCCGACTTATTGGGAATTGTGCCCAAGCTTTTGGTAAAAGAAAGCGCAAAGGTTCAAGCAGGCGATGCGATTTTTCATTCCAAAGCCAACGAACAATTGCTGGTAGTTTCCCCGGTAAGTGGAACGATCAGTGAAATTGTCAGAGGTGAAAAAAGAAGAATCTTAGAAGTCCGCATTCAGGCAGACGCCAAAGACACCTTTAAAGATTTTGGGAAAAAAGACCCTAAAAATCTAACTGCTGACGAAATCAAAAAACATTTGTTGGCATCCGGTTGTTGGCCATTCATCAAACAACGTCCGTATGACATCATTGCCAATCCTTCAGACGAACCCCGCGATATTTTTATTTCAGCCTATGCTTCGGCTCCCTTGCGTGCAGATATCGAATTTGCATTGAAGGACAGGGCGAAAGATTTTCAAGCAGGTGTTGATGTTTTGGCTAAAATCACCTCCGGAAAAGTTCATTTGGGTGTAGAAAAAAATTCAACCTCCTATTTCAGTCAGGTTAAAAATGCCGTTATCCACAAAATAAGCGGTCCGCATCCGGCAGGAAACGTAGGTATTTTGATACACCACGTCAACCCGATCAATGCCGGTGAAAGAATATGGGTAGTCACGCCACAAGACGTTGCACTGATTGGAAAACTTTTCCTAACCGGACAGTTTGATGCCAGCAGAGTTATCGCATTATCTGGCTCAGCGGTTAAAGACCCGCAGTATTACAAAATCACACAAGGAGCCAATCTTTCAAGTTTATTTAAGGATAAATTAGAAGGCGACAACAACCGCATCATCAACGGTGACGTGCTGACCGGAATCAAAATAAGCAACCAAGGCGACTTCGGATTTTATCAAGACAGCATCACTGTCATACCCGAAGGAAATAAATACAGACTTTTCGGTTGGATGCCTTTCATCGACAACAACATACCGAGTTTGTCGAGAACATCTCTTTCTTGGCTGTTTGGAAACAAACCGCAAGAAGTTGATACCAACTTAAATGGTGAAGAAAGAGCATTTGTGGTTACCGGAGAAATGGAAAAAGTATTCCCGATGGATATTTACCCGATGCAACTGCTAAAAGCCTGTTTGGCAAATGATATTGAGAAAATGGAAAATTTGGGTATCTACGAAGTTGCCCCCGAAGATTTTTCTGTTATCGATTTTGCAAACACTTCTAAAATAGAAGCGCAAGACATCATCCGACAAGCATTAAACTTAATGATTACTGAAGTAGGTTAATAAAAATAGCTATGAGTTTTTTAAGAAACAAAATTGATCAACTAAAAAAGCCTTTTCTCAAAGGAGCTAAGTTTGAGAAATACGCACCAGCATTTGGTGCTTTGGAAACATTCTTATTCGTACCCAACCACACCACCAAAAAAGGTGCACACGTGCGCGATGCAGTCGATTTAAAGCGAACCATGTTTATGGTAATCATCGCTTTGTTGCCCGCATTGGTTTATGGCATGTACAACACGGGATACCAACATTTCTCTCAATTGGGCGAAGCGTTTACCTTTTGGGATGCGTTTTTACACGGAGCCTATAAAATGATTCCGATGATTGTGGTTTCCTACGCAGTTGGATTGGGAATCGAATTTATTTTCGCCATCTACCGCGGACATGAAGTCAACGAAGGTTATTTGGTTACCGGATTGTTGATTCCGATGATTATGCCGATTGACCTGCCGCTATGGATGTTGGCAATATCGGTCGTTTTCTCTGTATTGATTGGAAAAGAAGCGTTTGGCGGAACGGGTATGAACATACTAAACCCCGCATTAACAGCGCGTGCTTTTGCATTCTTTGCCTACCCGACTTTTATGTCAGGTGATAAAGTATGGGTAAGTGAGGCAACCAACATAGATGCCATTTCAGGAGAAACTATACTCGGAAAATTGGCGGCCGGTAAAGATGTTGCATGGAATGCATCGGATATGTTTTTCGGTTCGATTCCGGGTTCAGTATCCGAAACTTCTACATTGTGGATATTGGTTGGCGCAGCCATCCTTATTTTAACCGGTGTGGGCAGTTGGCGGATTATTGTTGGCGGATTTATCGGGGCTGCGCTGACAGCTTTGTTGTTGAATCAATTCCCGGTAAACGCATTGATGGGATTCCCATGGTATCAACACCTGATAGTAGGTGGTTTGGCCTTTGGAATTGTTTTTATGGCAACCGATCCGGTCACAGCCAGCCAGACTCAAACTGGCAAATGGATATACGGATTGTTGGTTGGTTTCTTTTGCATCCTGATCAGGGTATTAAATCCCGCCTATCCGGAAGGCGTAATGCTCGCTATATTGTTGATGAACGTGTTTGCACCAACAATTGATCACTATGTAGTCAATGCCAATATCAAAAGAAGAAAAAAACGACTTATTGCCGTTCAAAATATTAAAACCGTTTCGTAATGGATACCAATAGCAACAAATATACATTCATTTTTTCCATCATCATGGTTGTGGTGGTTGGCACTGTCCTTGCTTTTGCCGCTGTGAGTACCAAGGGAAGAATAGACAAAAACGTTCGCTTAGAAAAAATGCAAAACATTCTTTCAACAGTTGGCGTTCAAACAGACCGAGCCGGTGCTGAAAAATTGTACAACCAAATCATCAAGGAGCAAATTGCCCTTAAAGAAGATGGAACAGTTGATAACGCTGTTGATGCCTTTAAAATTGACTTGGCTCAAGAGCTTAAAAAACCCGTTGACAAACAAAGATTTCCTTTGTATATAGCCGAAAATGATGGACAAAAATACTACATCATCCCGCTCAGAGGAGCCGGATTGTGGGATGCCATTTGGGGTTATATTTCCATCGAAGAAGACTTGAATACGATAAAAGGTGCTGTTTTTGACCACAAAGGAGAAACGCCCGGTTTGGGAGGAGAAATCACTACGGAATGGTTTCAGCAACAATTTCAGAACGAAAAAATTTATGATGCATCCGGCGTACTCACCGGTGTTCAAGTAGTAAAAGGCAACAACGATTTGACAGGTGCGCGTAAAGACGACAACAAAGTGGATGCCATATCAGGAGCAACCATCACAAGCCGAGGCGTGTCTGATATGTTGGAAGAAAGACTCGGTCGATACAAAACCTATTTTAAAAATTTGAAATCTACTTTAGCAATTCACAATCCATAAATCATGGCTACCCAAAAACAAAAAAAACAAGAAAAACCAATTGTTCTCTTTGTCAATGAAGAAAAAGAACCCTTGTTTTCTAAAAAAAATAGATCGCTTGTAACCGATCCGCTCAACGACAACAACCCTATTACCGTACAGGTACTCGGCATTTGTTCCGCTTTGGCAATTACTGTTCAGCTGAAACCTGCCCTTGTTATGGCAATTGCAGTAATGGCCGTAGTTGTTGCAAGCAATGTAATTGTGTCACTCATCCGAAATTTCATTCCCAACCGCATTCGAATCATCGTGCAATTGGTCATCGTCGCCGGATTGGTAGTTTTGGTTGATTTGGTGTTGAAAGCCTTTGCTTATGATGTAAGCAAGCAATTGTCCGTCTTCGTCGGATTGATTATTACCAACTGTATCGTAATGGGACGTTTGGAAGCATTCGCTTTGGCCAACGGTCCTTGGAAATCTTTTTTAGACGGAATTGGAAATGCAGCCGGATATGGTGCTATCCTAGTAATTGTAGCATTTTTCAGAGAATTGTTAGGTTCCGGAAAACTGTTCGGATTTCATGTTGTACCGCAAGCTTTTTACGATATGGGTTATATGAACAACGGACTCATGTTGCTTTCGCCTATGGCTTTGATTACGGTAGGTCTGCTCATTTGGGTGCAACGTTCCAGAAACCGTAAACTAATCGAAAAATAATCATTCACACTTTAAAAAAATCACCATGGAATTGGTTAACCTCTTCGTTAAAAGTGTCTTTATAGAAAACATGATATTTGCCTACTTTTTGGGAATGTGTTCCTATCTGGCAGTATCAAAAACAGTCAAAACGGCAGTTGGTTTGGGTGTTGCTGTTATTTTTGTACTCGCTATAACCGTACCTTTAAATTATTTAATTGACAACTATCTTTTAAAAGCTGGCGCACTCAGTTGGATGGGTGAACAATACGCTTCCTTAGATTTGAGTTTTTTAAGTTATATCCTCTTTATCGCTGTAATCGCATCAATGGTACAATTGGTTGAAATGGTGGTCGAAAAATTTGCACCGGCACTCTATGGCGCATTGGGTATATTTCTCCCGCTGATAGCCGTAAACTGTGCTATTTTAGGAGGGTCATTATTCATGCAACAAAAAGATTTTTCAGGAATATCCGAAGCGTCTGTTTATGGATTTGGATCCGGAGTAGGTTGGTTTATCGCGATTTTAGCCATTGCATCCATACGTGAGAAAATTTCATATTCAAACATACCCGCACCCTTAAAAGGTTTGGGGATAACATTCATACTCACCGGACTCATGGCCATAGCTTTTATGAGTTTTATGGGCATCAAACTTTAAAAATATTTAAAATTACATCATGGGACTATCAGTCATTGTCAGTGCAGTTGCAGTTTTTTTAATTATCATTTTTATATTGGTCGGCATACTTTTGTTTGCCAAGGCAAAATTAGTAGCCTCCGGACCTGTAACGCTTCATATCAACGGAGAAAATGACGTGGTTGTTTCAGCCGGAAGTTCTTTGTTATCAACACTTGGAAACAGCAAAATATTTTTGCCGTCTGCCTGTGGCGGTGGCGGAACTTGCCTACAATGTAAATGTCAAGTATTGGAAGGTGGTGGCGAACCATTGCCAACGGAAGTTCCAAACTTTACACGAAAAGAATTGGCAGACGGCTGGCGTTTGGGTTGTCAGGTAAAGGTGAAACAAGATATGACCATTTTGGTGCCTGAAGAAGTTTTCGGAATTAAAAAATGGGAGGCTACGGTTTCTTCAAATTACAATGTTGCTTCGTTCATCAAAGAATTTGTGGTCGAAATCCCTGAAGACATGGATTACAAAGCCGGTGGATATATTCAAATTGAAATTCCGCCGACGGTTGTTAATTTTACAGATATTGACATCACAGCACATCCGGTTGAACACCCGAATGATCCACAAAAATTCAAGTTGGAGTGGGATAAATTTGGTCTTTGGCCGCTCGTCATGAAAAATGATGAAGTCGTCGAACGCGCTTATTCCATGGCGAGTTATCCGGCTGAAGGCCGTCGGGTAATGTTAAATGTTCGCATCGCAACCCCGCCCTTCGATCGGGCTAAAAATGGTTGGATGTCTGTAAATCCGGGTG
Organism: Bacteroidetes bacterium HGW-Bacteroidetes-13; assembly: GCA_002841025.1. GTDB lineage: Bacteria > Bacteroidota > Bacteroidia > Flavobacteriales > Flavobacteriaceae > UM-FILTER-40-17. The sequence continues at coordinate 5,897 of PHDQ01000082.1, forward strand.
TCGCTTCTTCTTATATTTTTTCCAGAAAAGTAGGTGATAAAGTTACTATTTCAGGACCTTACGGAGAGTTTTTCATCAACGAATCGGATGCCGAAATGCTTTATGTTGGCGGTGGCGCCGGTATGGCACCGATGCGTTCGCATTTGTATCATCTTTTCCGCACTGTGAAAACCGGACGAAAAGTGACTTTTTGGTATGGTGGTCGCTCCAAAAGAGAATTGTTCTATGTAGATCACTTCAGAGCTTTGGAAAAAGATTATCCAAACTTTAAATTTTACATCGCGCTTTCCGAACCCATGCCGGAAGACAATTGGAAAGTAAAAGAAACTTTGGACGGTTCGGGTGATGGATTTGTAGGATTTATTCACCAAGTTGTGATAAACAATTACCTCAACACCCACGAATCTCCGGAAGATATCGAATTCTATTTCTGTGGACCTCCGATGATGAACCAAGCCGTTATCAAAATGTGTGACGACTTTGGTGTTCCACCCGAAAATGTCAGATTTGATGATTTTGGAGGTTAATTTTGAACAACTATAATTCATAAAAAACCGATACCTTGGTGTCGGTTTTTTTATTCAAAAATATGACAAGACTTAGCAAACAAGAACTTCATAATTTGGCCATGAATATTGTTGGAAAGAAGTTGGAAAATCTTGGTTTTGAATTTATTGCCGTAAATAGTAAAATCTATAAACACCCTCAATTCGTATGTGTCGATAAGAAAAATATCCGGCACTTTGTTTTGGTGAAGGCTGTAAGTTATCCTGAACATCCGGATGTTTACGATGAAATTTGGATGCAAACTTTTGTGAATCACGCCGAAAAACACCAGGCAAAAGTTTTGTATGCGGGGGTCGGTCTTGCCAATGCAAAAGATTTTTCAAAACCTTTGGAAAAAGACACTAATTTTGTGGTAAATTTTAAAGAATTTTTAAAATTAAATTAAACAGATCGCACGTGGCATTTTCAACAAAAAGCTTATTTCACATCCTTTTGATTGCATTTCTATTCATCGCTTGCAACAAGCGTGAAAAGAGAAGTCAATTGGTTCACTTGATAGGAAATGCACAAGGAACAACGTATAGCATCAAATATTTTGATTCCATAAACAGGGATTATCAACCACAAATTGATTCCATCATCGAAGCAGTTGATTTGTCAATGTCCACCTACATTCCCAATTCAATTATCTCTAAAATAAATAGTAACATACGCGTCAAAACGGACACATTGTTCCGAGAAGTATTCTATAAATCGGTTGAAATATGGCAACAAACTGACAGTATTTTTGACCCGACAGTCGGTGCTTTGGTAAATGCCTGGGGATTTGGCCCGGGAGAGAAAATAGAAATGGACAGCCTGAAAGTTGACAGTATTTTGAAATTTACAGGACTTGATAAAGTTTCATTACGCCCTGATGGCTATATCAAAAAAGAGTTTAAAGATACCTACTTGGATTTCAATGCCATTGCACAAGGTTTTACCGTTGATTTAGTTGCCCGTTTTTTTGAGTCGAAAAAAGTTGAAAATTATCTTGTGGAAATAGGTGGTGAAATTCGTGCCGGTGGAAAAAATCTTTCCAATAACTTTGATTGGCTTGTTGCTATCGACCACCCGCAACAAACCGAAAACGGCGGTCTTATAGCTACTTTAAAACTCAAAAACATGGCGTTGGCTACCTCTGGAAATTATCGAAAATTCTTCATCGATACGCTCACGGGTGAGCGATACGTGCATACCATCAATCCGAAGACGGGTTATCCGCAGCGAAGCAACGTCCTCAGCGCATCCGTTTTGGCGGCGCAATGTATGGATGCAGACGGTTATGCCACGGTTTTTATGGCATCAGACTTAGAAAAATCTAAAAAAATATTGGATAGTCTGGCTTCAAAAATGGATGCGTATATACTCTACTTGGATGAAAACGGAAACCTTCAAAAATATATTACACCCGGATTCAAATCGTACCTGATTGATTAGGTTTGCGACACACAGGCAATAATTCTCCTTTACTCAGGCGATATTTTTCAATCCATTCTTTTCCGATTACACTGCCATAATCGATTGCGTTTACTTCAAAACCGCATTGTCGCAATTTTTCGAAATAATCTTTGCCGTAAATTCGTACATGGTCGTATTGCCCAAAAATACGCGCGCGTTCTTTTGCATCTTTGATTGAATCATCTTCAAATGTATGCGCTCTTTTTAAATCTTGCGGCACTTGGAAGATGCCGGTTCCACTGGGTTTCATCACTCTGTATAACTCGCGAATGGCTTGGGAATCATCAGGAATATGCTCCAAAACGTGGTTACAAAAAATCCAATCGAAACAGTCGTCCTCAAAGGGCAAATTGCAAATATCGGCTTTCACATCTGCCAATGGCGACAATAGGTCTGTTGTGGTGTAATTGAGATTAGGCATGTTTCTGAAACGCTTGTAAAACGCCTGTTCGGGAGCGACGTGCAATACTTTTTTTTGGATCGGATTGGTGAAAAAGTCCGTTTCGTTTTTTAGATACAGCCAAAGCAATCGATGTCGTTCAAGTGAAAGTGTACCCGGAGCCAAAACATTTTCACGTTGATTTTCATAACCATACGGAAGAAACTTTCGATACGTCCTGCCATCTATCGGATCCGTAAACCGATTTCCGCGATACCACAAAACCAACAAAGGGCGAACCCAATAACTCAATCGGATGAGTAAAGGTCTGGGAATTGAATTAAGGATGCGTTTGAAGATCATTTTACAAAACTAACGCGTGTGTGCGGAATTCTTTTTCCTCATCAGAAACGATACCAAGTGCATCGTAAATATAGGAGAAGGTTGAAAGCAATTCCGGTTTACCGTCCACAATGGCAACATCGTGCTCAAAATGTGCGCTGGGTTTTGCATCGGCCGTAAGAATTGTCCACCCATCTTTGAGTTGGCGGATGCGGTGTGTACCCATGTTGATCATGGGTTCGATGGCGACTGTCATGCCCTCCACAAACTTTTTCCCTTGACCTCTTCTGCCGTAGTTGGGCATTTCGGGATCTTCGTGCATCTTCCTTCCCAAACCATGCCCGACAAGTTCGCGCACCACACCATAACCCTGTTTTTCGCAATAATTTTGAATAGCAAAACCTACGTCCCCTACCCGATTGCCCGCTTTAAATTCGCGAATACCCACATAAAGTGAGGCTTTGGTAATTTCCAAAAGTTTTTTGACCTCCGGCATAACTTCTCCCACTTCAAAGGTATAGGCATGGTCGCCGTAAAACCCATTTTTGAGCGCGCCACAATCGATGGAAATAATATCGCCTTCTTTCAAGATTTTATTATTGGGAATGCCGTGAACTACTTGTTCATTGGGACTCACACACAAGGTGTTTGGAAAATCGTACAGCCCGAGAAATCCGGGTTCGGCTTGATGATCGCGGATAAAGGTTTCGGCAAGTTTGTCGAGTTGTAAAGTGGTGACACCCGGCTTGACTTCTTTGGCCAACATACCCAAGGTTTTTGAGACAATTAATGCACTTTCGCGCATCAACTCGATTTCTTCGGAAGTTTTGATTTGTATCATGTTGGCAAAGATACAGATTTGCGAAAAATTATGAATAAAATGAATCCTAATAAAAGAACTGATGCTTTTTCGACGTGCTTTTTAATCTTTCTAAGTAATGATTTAAACGAATCAAGAAACTATGAACGTATGATGCCTCCGGCATCAGGAAAATAGATTATGTTGATTGTTTAG